>JAOZNZ010000845.1 GCA_029933535.1 bacterium
CCATTTGATTATGCAGCTCCACCCACTCCATTGCGGCCTCATTAGTTACGGGGTGATACATAATTTCATTAAACACGAGAACACTATCCGCGCAAACGAATCCGGAACTTACAAAACAAAACAAAATAGATATAACATTTATTAATCTCATATAAACATTATACCATTTTTATATATTTTAATCTAAAAAATATTTTCATCAGAAGATGCTCAAAAAGTAAGACACGCTCTTGACCCGCGCCGCGCCCCGCGTATGCTGGGGTATGCCGGGTTCCCAGCGCGTCATGTTTGGCCAAATACGTACAATCCTAAAAGTTAACTAAAGAAATTTCTCCTTTTTATAAAGAGGGATTTTTAACGCCATTCCGTGGCTGACCCCGGCATAATCAGGTCTATCGTTTCTTTATCTTCTTGCCTATAAAGTTATAAAATAATATAATTAAATATATTATATGTGCAATTCCTAAAAATGTCAACTTACATATATACATGAATGACAAAATTAAAAACAAAATCTTTATTTATTCGCTTCTTTTATTGACAGTAATATCCGTTGTGCTCATGTTTCACAAACTTGGCGACAGAAGTATCTGCGGTGACGAAATGGCTCTAAGGGAAAAAGGTCTGCAGCCGGTTTTAAGAATCTTGCAGGGATGGCAGGTTCAAGCAGAACCGCTTCCCCCGCTTATCAAACATTTTTCATTAAAGATCAGCGACAGCCCGATAAATCTGAGAATACTTGGTTTTACCGGTTCCTTTTTGATGGTACTGCTCACCGGTCTTCTTACAGGCAAGCTTGCCGGCAGATGGGCAGGTCTTACTGCGGCATTTCTTGTTATGTTATGCCCGGGATTAATGAAATGGGGGCAATATAGCCGATTTTATACTATTGGTGCTGCATCAATGTTATTAAGCACGCTTCTCTTTTTCCGCGCACTTGAAAAAGATTCATGGAAAGCGTGGATTTGGTATGCCGTTTTTGCTTTGCTGCAAATTCAACTTTGGTTTTTTGGAATGGTTCATCTGGCTGTTTGTACCGGAATTTACGGAATTATCTGGCTAATTGCCTGGCTGCCAATTCGGGATAAAATGATTTACCGCCCGGACAAATGGCACAGTTTTTTAAAAGTGAGTGTGGTTATCGGTTCGATTGGTGCATTTTTGATTATTCAATATTTCACTTTTAACAATAATATTCTTGGTGCGGTATTTCATCCATCCAACAACGATCAATTTTTCCGGTACGGTCCTTCAGCATTTTCGTGGGAAACTTTTGGGTTTGTTTTTCAGATGTATCTGCCTGCCTATGTACATATTAAATGGCTGCTGATTGTCGGTTTTTTTGCCGCACTTTTTATTGATCGCGAACGCTCGTTAATTTTTACAATCATCGCTGTCGGAACAACTTTTTTAATTGTCTGGGGACTTGATAAGAATAAAGCTACCTTAAGCGAAAACAGAATGTTATTTACTTTCCCCTTCTGGGCGTTCTTTATGGCTCGCGGCGCTTGGCTGATTACCGATATATTCTGGCGGGGCGGATTATGGCTTTCAAAAAAACTACCCGTTGCTAAACAAAAAATTAAAGTCGTTCAGTGGTGCGGTGCGATTGCCGGAGCGGTTATTGCCATGTATCTTATTATGCCTTTACAGCTTAAAGCATGGAATGCGTTCAAAAGATATTATCAGGTTGATTTTACTTATTGCAGAAATATAGG
>JAOZNZ010000846.1 GCA_029933535.1 bacterium
ACTGCTCAGCGATTTGTTTTTCTTCATCATCAGAAGTGGAAGAATTATCTGATGACCATTCAGTTTCTTCAATAATTTTCACAGGATTTTTTTCTATCCATTTTTCATCGAAGGCATTTTTTAGAAATTTACCGTCCATTTCGTCTGAAAGCGGTAATCCTAAAATATGCAAAATTGTTGGTGCAATATCCATAATTTCGGCGTTTTCCAATTTCACATTTTTAATTCCGGCACCGGATAAAATAAACGTGCCAAATTGCTCGTGATCCCCCGAACGAATTCTGCCATGCTGTGTTGATTCTTTAATAATCGAATCACTGAAACCATGATGAAAAGAATATCCGGGAGCAGTTCCCAGAATTAAATCAGGAGCGTAAATCGCATATTCGCCTGAATAAACTTCAGTACCGCGCCAAATTTTTGTGATAACTTTTTCTCCGGTGGCGGGGTCGCGCAATTCAAGTAAATCATGTTTAAGGTTTTCAATAATATCTACCACCTGATCAGCATTAACGGCACCTAACGGATCACGATCACAAATATTCAGTCGGATACTTTTTCCTGCCATTGAAGCCATAACGGCCTTAGTTTTTAGCCAGTCGATATTTTTGAGAAACCAGACAGTCCCGACCGGAATAGTTTTCAATCTATAATCGCGATAAAATTTCCATAGGCCGATTTTTTGGAGAAGTTTTACAACAACGGATTTAATTTTTACAGAAGTTGAAATTTTCACTTCTGTTTCAGCGCCTTCTTTTAAAGTAATATATCCTTTTTCAAGAAGATAATTATTCAGATAAATATCGGAATGAACTTGTCCGAATCCATGATCAGAGAAACTCATCAAATAAGTTTCTTCAGGCAATTGGTCGAGGAACTCCCCTATCAATTTATCAACGAGTTGAAAATGTTCGATGAATTTTTCAGTGAAATCTGTTTTTTCGTAACGGGGATGTTTTTCATCAAAACAATGCCAGAAAAAATGCATCAGTCTGTCCATTTCGTCAAAAACATAAATCCCCAGTTCCGGCGAATATTCGGCATAAAGTTCTTTAAAAACCCGAAAATTTGTTTTAGTATGAGAATCAAGAACTTTTAAAAATTCCTCAGTTTCATTATTAGCTATAAAACTCGTTGGAATGCCGGGACGAAAATCAGGATGTTTCTTAAGTATTTCATCCTTTAATTCGGGAGGATAAGTATAATCACATTCACTTTCCGGAGTTCCAAAACCGCTGATAATAACCCCGTTTACTTCCTCAGGCGGAAATGTATGAGCAATATTCATCAGAACAACCTTTCCTCCCTCTTCGCTTACAGCGTTCCACACTGCTCTTGCTTTTCTATCAAGCCTGCTTGTGAGATGAAGTTCATAATCATCCCGCGAAGTTTTACTAAAATCAAAGACGTTATGTTTGCCGGGATTTTTTCCGGTGAAAGCGGTAGTCCATGCAGGTGGAGTAAGCGGTGGAATTGTGCTGTCAAGATATGCCCAAGCGGATTTTTCACGTAATCTTTTCAGATTAGGGAGTTTATCCTGCTCAATAAGCGGTGACAGAACATTCCACGTAGCGCCATCCATTCCTAAAATAACAAGGTTGTTCATATGTCGCGCCGGTGTTTATATTCCCCCTTTTTTAAAGGGGGGAGGGGGATTTTATTAGGCGCTCGGAGGAAATTGAAATTAGCTGTCGCAAATTTCAATTTATTTTCC
>JAOZNZ010000847.1 GCA_029933535.1 bacterium
TTACGGATTATAACCGGAATGCCTTCCACGGATTCAACGGGAGGATTCAAATGTTTCCGGAGGAAAGTACTTGAAACAATTGATTTGGACAAAGTTAAATCCAATGGTTATTCTTTTCAGATTGAAATGACATATAATGCCTGGATGGCAGGTTTTAAAGTTAAAGAAATTCCAATCATTTTTTATGAACGCGCCGAAGGTGATTCGAAAATGAGCAAAGCAATTGTACGCGAGGCAATATGGGTGGTATGGCGATTATTTTTCAAGAATCTTTTTAAGAAGAAGCCGGTGAAGACGCCTTTCTTTGAGGTTTGAAGGTTGCTCGCTTCGCTCGCTTAAGGTGGGAAGGTCGCTCGCTTCGCTCGCTTAAGGTTTGAAACTTTGTAACCTTATATTCCATGCAATGGGATAACCTTAAGTTCATCTTTGATGAACAACCTTATATCCCATATAATGGGATAACCTTAAGTTCATCTTTGATGAACAACCTTATATCCCATATAATGGGATAACCTTAAGTTCATCTTTGATGAACAACTTTAAATTCTTTATGATAAAACTTATTGACAGATATTTAATCAAGTCTTTTTTAATGCCGCTTATTTATTGTCTGCTGGCATTTGCTATTCTGTTTATTGCGTATGATATGTCTGATCGGTTGAAAGATTTTTTTGATCATCAGATACCACCTATTATTGTTGCAAAGTATTATCTTTACAGAGTTCCTATTATTTTATCGCTTACAATTCCATTTGCAGTTTTATTATCGCTTTTGTATTGTCTTGGTAATGCGAGCAGGAACAATGAAATTACAGCAATGCGAACGAGTGGTATTGCGTTATTCAGGATAATAAGGCCATATTTAATAATGGGTTTTTTACTTTATTTTATTACTTTTGCACTTTCAGAAGTTTTTGTTCCTAAAGCGCGCCGTCTTGCAGCGGAGATAGTTGAAACTCCATCGTCCATCCAGGCAGCGCTAAAGAAATCGGGTACTTCGGATGCGATAGTATTTCTTAATACGCAAGATTATCGTTTATGGTACATAAGAAAATTAAATCCCGAGAATAACAGTGTTGAAAATATTAAGATCACTGAATTTACACGTTCGGGGAAAAAAAGAGCCAAGCGTACTATTGAAGCTAAAAGAGCTGAATACGTTGAGGATTTCGGATGGTGGTTTTATGACGTTGTTACAATTCGATTCTATCCGGATGGAATGCCATATCCTGCAAGAAAAGCTAAAAAGAAATCTTTCACATCCTATGATGAAACACCAAAAGATATCATGAGCGCGCGGCTTGGCAGTCCTGAAATGATGGATATAATTGATGTTTTCAGGGTTATGAATCATATTAATGGAAACTCGGATTATTATAAAAAACTTAAAATGAACGCTGTGCGAAGATTTGCGGCACCGGCAGCCTGTTTTGTTTTTGTTCTTCTTGCAGCGCCGTTTGGTATTTTTCATACGCGTGCCGGAATGATAAAAGGAGTTATCATAAGCATACTTTTATGTCTCAGTTATTATCTTATAGAATCATTATTTGTAAATATTGGAGACAAAGGATTTATACATCCTTTACTTGCAGCCTGGCTGCCGGTTGTATTTTTTAGTGGAATCGGTTTTTTCCTGCTTCATAAAATGAGATAAACTTGTGGCAGAATGATTAAGAAAGATAATTAAGCCACGAAGGCACGAAGACACAAAAA
>JAOZNZ010000848.1 GCA_029933535.1 bacterium
CCACCGAGAAGAGGCATTACATTTGTTCCCATTGCCGCGTCTGTATCAAGCAAAATCACAATAGCAGAATCCTGTCCCGCGGAACCGGAAACACTTATATGCATTTTATTGTTTTGATTTGTGTAAACACGGACAGCGGAAAGAGTGTCCCATTCCGTCCAGTCAGTTTCAGTGTCCTGAACAGCGGAAGCGAGCGGACCGACAAAATTTGTGTTAACATCATTTGGAATATATGCACCGTTTATCCAACCTGATTCCGTAAAATATAAAAGTTGGGTTTTGGTAATCGAAGCCGAAAGTTCAGTCACGTTGTCCTGCTGAAGATAGCACGAAAGTTTAACATTATATGGGCCGGAATTTGTAATAAGTAACGAAGGGTTAGGATCAGGCTGAATCGTTTTCGCGTATCCGCCCGGAGCGTTAATATCCCATCGGTACCATCTTGGCAAGCTTGTGCATCGGTTATAAAATCTTACAACGCGTGGAAGAATTCCGTTCGTTTCACTTACAACAAAATCGGCAGTTGGTGCGGGAAGTTTGTTAAGGGCATAAATATTTACCGAATAAGGACCGATGAAAAATTTACCATTATTTACATGCGTTTTTGCTTCTTCGTTTATGCCGCCACCGCCAAAACTGTCATCATAACATTTTCTATTTGAAGTATATTGAAGATACCAGTCCCAATTTAAAAAAGGATTTGAACCTGCATTAAGATCATAATCTGTCCATGAATCATTAGAACAATTCATTATAACAAGAACATCATCAGCTCCGCCGCCGTCATAATATCTTGTAAAAGCGACAACTTTATCGCTATTATTTATATGAAAAAAGTTACAACCTGATCCGGTTAGGCCTTTTGTGTTTCCATATAAATTTCTGCGGCAGTGAATTAAACCGCGGTAACATTCATTTATCCCGCCATAAGTATTCAAACGCGACCAGTCAAGAGGAATTTCATCACTGAACCATTTATCCATTAAAATTTCATCACCCTGGAACATCATTGGAATTCCAACAGAGCTCATAACAATTCCGGCAGCCATAGTAACGCGTTTTTTTGCCCAGTAACTGTTTCCGTCAGGGAAGTCTATTTCAACATTTAAACGCATTTTCCCATTCGCGTTTTCATCATGGCAACTTACATATTTTATTAGCGCAGTGTCACGATTGTTGTTCACTTCTGTCACATGATCGCGGACGCTGTACATATCACGATTTGCATCACTTGGTTCTTTTGAAAGCCAACGGCACCAGTGAACAAAAGGGTTGTCCCACTGCGTGTCAAATCCACATCCATCACCTTCGCCTTTTTGCGGACGGGTTGTGATGTATTCATCGTCCTGCGTGTCTTCGGCAAGCATAAGCGCGTCTGACGGTCTGTCGGCGTTAAACCATCGCAGCAGCGAATTACCGGCAGGAATATATTCCAGCTTATCCCAGTGGAGATGACGAATTGTAATAGTAGAATCTGCACGCAGGCCATCGGCATGAAGCTCGTTCAACCAGTAAAGAATATTGTTGCGAATAAAATATCTGACTTCCGGTTTGCTGAAATTCGGACGGTTGTGACCCCAAAAAGTATGCCATGGATTCCATGGCGCTGCTTCATCACCGGACCCTTCCGGCATTTGACTGTAATAAAACATCCCACCGTCTTCCGGGATATATTGATTACATTTTCCGCAAAGATATCCTGGCGGATATTC
>JAOZNZ010000849.1 GCA_029933535.1 bacterium
TGCGGGCACCCCTTCCCGATGCTTCGACCGGGACATTCTGCTCAAGAGGGGATTTCCTGAACTCTGACACCTGACACCTGACACCTGAACCCTGACACCTAACACCTGACACCTAACACCTGAACCCTGACACCTAACATCTGACACCTGACACCTGACACCTGACACCTAATAGGACGCTGGGGACAGCGTCCCTCCAACCTTTTCTCCGATAAACCATAAGCTGGAAGCTTATGTTACTTTACCCTGATCCATTCTTCATTTAAACGCACGTGTTTGATTGTTTTTCCACCGCGGTCCTTGTTGTGATAACTATATACGACATGTATCGCATCATCATCGCCCTGCACAATTGAAGGATAGGCGGCGGTAGTGCGCTTATTCACATCTTCCCGCATATCTCTTTCAAGATGTCGTATATATTTCCATGTTTTTCCTTCATCCGTGGATAAAGATAGCGCAAGAGTATACCGCCCGTCTTCGGTGTCGTTGTAAGCAATCACCCAATTCCCATTCTGCAGTGTAACGATGTCTGAACCGGAGCCTTCGTTTGGGAGCACGCTGTCGCGTACGGGGCTCCAGGTCATTCCATTATCTTTTGATTCGCTGATATGGTGGCGTTTTGGCGGCGGGCCGTTATCGCGCATATATGTGACAAGCGTGCCGTCTTTTTTAAAAGCTATTGTCGGTTGAATTCCGGCTGCACTGACCAATGGTTCACTGAACTGCCAGTGTTTACCGTTGTCATCTGAGATAAGCATGATTGAGATATCAAGTCCATCAGAATAGAAGGGGATTATCATTCTGCCGTTTTCAAGAAAGACAGCTTTATTTTTTGTTTGCCAACCCAAACGTCGGAAATACGGATATCCCATTTCCTGATTAGTTTTGCTGCCATCTTTTTTAATAAGTGTTCCTCGTCTCATCATATTTCCACCCTTCGCTTTCGCGAGTAATTCATTTCCGAATTTTTCCCATTCTTTCATTTGCGTTTCGCTTGCTCCCTGTTCCTTCAGATAGGCTGCATAGGTTTTAAGCTGTCGTCGGATAGAATTCACGAAAGGGTCATTTGGTTGAATTCCGCGTTCAGTTTTTCCACCGGGTTTAAAAATAATAACATCCTGCCATGACCATTCCGGTGCGCCGGTTTGCTGCATATAGTTCTCGCTTATACGGTATCTTGGCAGTGAAGTTTCCCACTGATTGGCGATTACAGTATACCACATCAACCATAACCGTTTTTGCGGGTCAATGAATAGGATCGGATTGATATCCGGGAATCCCGGTACATCGGCCATAATGAAAGGTTCAGTCCATTTATTTTCCTTCTTTTGGCTCTTTAATAAGCGGGAACCCATTATACGCACATCATCCGCCCATCGTTCGCCTGAACCCTGAAACCATGCGGTAAGCAGGTCACCATTCGGCAGTTCGACTATAGTAGATCCGTGAGCGTGTTCATTAATCAAGGGAAAGATTTCGGATGAGTTATAATATGGTTTCATTAGAATGTTTTTTGTGTTTGTTTGTGCGGGAATTGTGACAGCGAGTGCCATGATGAGAACGACCGCAGAGGAATAAATTTGATTTTTCATAGTAATTTTAAATTTTTAAATTTTAAATTATGGTAGAGGATTTTATTCTTTCCATTTTATTATTATTTTTTTATTTTCGAGCAACGTCAGAGTAGGTTAAGCTTCCAGCTTAATATC
>JAOZNZ010000177.1:0-5232 GCA_029933535.1 bacterium
TAGCTAATTCATTTATGACTTTAAATACTAAATTTATTTTGTACTCAAAATTAATTTCCACTAAAAAAAACTATACTATTATGAAAAAAACAACATTTATCTTTCTAACAATTTCCATCATTTCTTCATTCTGTTTCGCGCATGAGATGTGTCAACAACCTGTTTTATCGCCGCCAACATCGCCACCTGAAGCCGCGGTTATCGCGAAAGGACTCCAAGAACATTTTCGCTATTTATTTAGTAAAAAGCAGCTTGATAGTCTCGACAAAATCCATCAGGATTTTCTTACGGTTGCTGAAGAAATGACGAGAGCGACAAATGACACTTCACGCGGAGCAGCGCAAAAAAAGCTTGAACAAACAGACAAAGAATTAATTCAACTTTTAGACAATTACAAAAATTTAATTGACGTAGATATTTCGATTCCCGGATTTGCTAAAATGGATCTGGAAAAAAAACTCAGTGTGACGGGTGATTCGGTCGGCGCTATCTTTCGTATTAAAACCTGTGACGGACCGGTAAGTTTTACCACAGCCAAATGGGACATGAAACGAAAATGGGAAGCGACTCCTGAAGTTTTGATTCCTTATTGCAGTACCGGGACAACTTATGCGTTGGCAGGTTATCGAAATATTCCTCATGGCAAAAGTGATATTACAGTATATTTTTCACCAATAAATAATCCTCCGGTAACCTCACGTGGTTTTTTATCATTTGAAACTCCCGAAACAGGAATTCTTGATTTTAGCATGACAGACGAAAACGGAGAGTCAACTCCGGCAATGATACGTTTAGTTTCGCTTACTGATAATTATATGCGTGTTCCCGGCGGTGCTTTGGAATTTTCCGATCAATTCGAACCATCAACTCCACCGCCCGGATATCGTACAGATGTTCGTTATATACAATACAACGGTCCGCTTTTCGGAAAAAATTTCCATTGTGTTCCCGGACCTTTTAATATGGGATTGCCTCCCGGCGAATACGAGATAGCGGTTTTTAAAGGAGTGGAATACATTCCGATTCAGGATAAGTTTACAATTCGTTCCGGTGAAACAACTAAATTTTCGGCAAAAATGAAAAGATGGAGCAATATGGCGGAAAAAGGTTGGTATTCCGGCGATGACCACGTTCACGGCGCCATAATGAACGATAAAGACGCTTATCAACTTTTGACTTTTGCTAAAGCAACCGACACACACGTTGTAAATATTCTTTGCATGGGCGATCATCGTCAGATTTGGTTTCCACAACGCGGCTTCGGTAAAAAATTTCGCGTTATTGACGGCGACTACATGCTGGTTCCCGGACAGGAAGGTCCGAGGTACTTTATGGGACATGCCGTTGGTATGAATCTTAAACAGCTTGTTCGTTTTCCTGAACATTATTTATTAAATGAAAAGGTGGCAGAAAAAATTCACGAAGATGGCGGGCTATATGGACAAGCTCATCTTGCACACAAATTATTTGGTATTGAGCGCGATCTGTTTATGCAAGTCCCACTCGGGAATTCTGATTTCGGAGAAATTTTGCAGTTTAACCACTTAGGCACTGAACTTTATTATCAAATTCTAAATCTTGGATATAAATTAGCCGCCTCGGCAGGTAGTGATGTCCCTTATGGCGGAAGTATCGGCGATGTTCGTATTTATGCTTACACGGGTAAAAGTTTCTTGCCGTTTATGAATAAGAAGTTTACGGCTGATGATTGGTTTGAAGCAGTTCGTTCCGGCAAAACATTTGTCAGCAATGGTCCAATGTTAGACTTTCATGTAGATGGCGAAGGCCCTGGCAGTGAGATTTTGATTAAGAAAAACAAAACTCTGCGTGTAACTGCAAAAGCTGTCGGTTTGAAGAATGGATGTTCTCCGGCAAAACTCATGATTTTCAGTCATGGGAAAATTATTAAGGAAATCACTTCTGATAATCCGGCACAAGAAACCCTTGAACTTGATTTTGATTTCGATGTCGAATTTGGAACCTGGATTGCCGCATGCGCGTTTGGCCACGACGGTTCAAGAGCCCACACCACACCGGTTTATGTTGTAAGAGAAGGTTACAGGTTTTGGGATATTAAGCAAGTTCCCGAGTTGATTGCCAATTGTTATGCTACATTAGACTCTCTTGAAAAAAGTATTTTGGACATAAAAAAATCAAAGACCGATGGATCCATTGACCCTCTTAACCATTTCGGCATGGGAATAGCTAATCAGGCTGATGAAGTTTTGGCATCAATAAAAAAAGTGCGAACAAAGTACAAAGAATTGGAAAGCATTTATCAAAAAGAATTGAAATCCCGAAAAAAATAATAAATTATAACGAAGTAAAAATACCCAAAATGACCGCAAGCTCGTTTCACTCTCTTGCAGCTACATCGATTTAAAAAGTGACTGCCGGCAATTAGTCCTTAGACCTTATACCCCCGCCAATGACAGGGCAAGTTGCTTATGCTACTTTAAATCCCCCTCTAGAGGAGAATGTCCCGGTCGAAGCATCGGGAAGGGGTGGCGCGAAGCGACAGGGTATGTTATCTCTGTCCTCCGTCCTCTGTCCTCGGATCTCGGACTTCGGATCTCGACCCATAAGCTGGAAGCTTATGCTACTTTTCCTGCCAAATAGTGTTAAAAACAGACATATTATTATTGAATTCATATCATCATTATGATATAATTTATCTTTATGAACCATAAATTAAAATATTACTGGATTTCTGAAAAGGAAAATGTAAAAGATACTTATATCGCTTTCCGCGGTTCTTTCTCTTTAGAAAAAGAAACAGATGTGGAATTTCTTCTCCTCGGTGCTCATTGGTTTCAAATTTCTCTTGATGGAAATTTTCTTACCGAGGGACCGGCACGATTTCCCATCACGAATCCTGAATTTGAAATTATAAAGCGAAAACTTCCCGCCGGAAAACATGTTCTTTCGGCGACTGTTCACAACCACGGATTAAAAACGCGAACACTTGACGGCGAAAAAATACCGCCTTTCTTCAGTTGCAACGTTGCGCTCACGAATAATGATACAAAAAAGGTCGCTGAGGACCCGAAACTCTCCGGGCGCAGCAGCGACCCTCCAAATGTGAATTCCATCAACAATTGTGAAATAACTGGAGGGACGCTGTCCCCAGCGTCCTTTTCACAGCGCGACGTTCATATTTCCTGGAAATGCACAAAGCTGGAAGGTTATATTCCTTCCGGAGAAAGAATAAGCGAACTTTTTTCATGGATAGAATGGGTTAATACAAGTAAAAATCCTCTGAACTGGAAGGAAATAGATTTTGACGATTCTTTGTGGAAATCTCCGGTAGAAGTGTTTCCGGAATTAGGAATACCAAAACCACTTGAACTTGCAGAAATACTTCACCCTGTTCATAAACTTTCACACATAGCTGAAGGATGTTTGTCAGGGCATTTCGAAAAAAAAGAAATTCCCGACTGGCCGGAAAAAGATAGCTTGTCGTGGTATCATCGTAATTTGCATGAAAATAAGGACATGGAGGGCCGCTGTCCTCAGCGGCCTAATTCGCAAATATTACAACCGTCTGAAAATAAGGACGTTGATGACAACGTCCCTCCAGAAAATTCCGTCGATGGAATTTGGCGGAGATACGATTTAGGACGCATACGCCTCGGAAGAGAAATTTTCACTATCGACTTGCCGGAAGGTTCGGTTGTAGAATTCGGTTATGGTGAATATTTAACTGATGGAAAAGTTGTTCCGTTCGGCTTAATTGATCCGGTTGACATTCGGCGGAATATCACTCATTTCATTGCGCGTGGTGGTAAGCAGACTTTTTCTCCGATAACACCAAAAGGCGGAAGATTTCTTGAAGTTCACATAAAAGCCGACCCCGCGGAAATAAAATTTATTGAAGAAAGTTTTATTGAACGTGTTTATTACAGAAATCCTATCGGTAGCTTTTCCTGCAATGATAATCTGATTAACAAAATATGGCATGCGGGAATTAGAACTTTAAGCACTTGCTCGGAAGATGCAATTACCGATAACCCGTCTCGCGAGCGTGGACAATGGTTAGGCGACCAGCTTCCTTCAATAGCTGTTGCTACAACCGGTTATTCAGATTTACGTCCTTTTAAAAGGAGTTTGAGGCAGGCCACTTATGAAGTTTTTGAAGATGGCATGGTGCCGGGTGTTTACCCCGGATTTGTTGACAGGCTACAGAGTTTTTCATTGTTATGGGTTATCGCGTGTTACAATTATTATAAATTAACCGGTGACAAACTTTTTCTCGAAGAACTGTTTCATGCCGCTGAAAAAAACCTTGAAACTTTTGAAAATAACCTGCTTCAAGATAAAGTTAAACTCGAATTAGGATGGATCTTTATTGACTGGGGATGCTCGCAAGATACTAATGAAGCAGGCCTTGCATTAAGAATATTTTATTATTCAGCACTTAAAAATATGTGTGAATGGTGTGACGCCCTCGGCAAAAGTCCTGAGAAATATTTAAAAGAGCTGAAAATTATCGAAAAAATTATTGAAAATAAAATCAGGAATATATATAATCGCGCTAATAAGGTCGCCGGGGACGGCGACCCTCCAGAGAAAAATCCGGAATTAAACCTGGAGGGACGTTGTCCTCAACGTCCTAATTCGAGAGAAATAGAAGAAACGAATAATTGGGAATCCTTGGGTTACCATTTCGTTACGTTAGCTCTTTCAAACGATTTAATTCCTTCCGAAAGCAAAAGTTCCGCGATAAAATTTATTAAAAAATATATTTTAAATTGTTTTCCGAATAATCCGGATGCTCTAAAACTTGCTAATCCAGGAGTTCTCGACAATCGGTTTATAACTCCATACTTTTCTTATTTTGCTTTTCCGGGGCTTATCAAAAATGACGAAATGGATTTCGTGCTCGAACAATATCGGAAATGCTGGGGTTGGATTTTAAATCAGGGATTAACTACAATGGCAGAAGTCTTTGATCTGAATTGGAGTCACGCGCATGTATGGTCAGCTTCGCCTACAGCCTATCTCTCGCGTTATGTTCTTGGATTAAAACCGTGTTATGAAAAAGGAAATCGGCATTTTAAATTTGAGCTTCACACGGGCGATCTTAAAAATGCCAAAGGCTCTATTCCATTGCCTTTTGAAGATAAAGTTATCGACATACAATGGAAAAAAACTGAAAACGGAATTGAATATCAGTTAAATACTCCCGTACCTATTTGGCTGCATGTTGAGGATAAAGTCGAAGTAGTGGTA
>JAOZNZ010000177.1:5242-6722 GCA_029933535.1 bacterium
GGTCTGAAGAAGTTGAAGATGTAAGCCGCGCTTCCCAGCGCGAGCAGTGGGAAGGTGAGGACAGGTGTCAGGTGTCAGGTGTCAGGTGTCAGGTTGGAAGACGGGAAGGGCGGAAGGTCGAAAGCCGATTCTTAGTGCCTTAGTGCCTTAGTGGCGAGATGAATTTATATTATATTAACAAAAGAAATTGTATTAAAAAATTATTCTGCTGTTAATAATTCTGCAAAATGATTTACAGCAAAATGATTAAAAAAGAAACATTTTATTATTTTAGTAAAAGAATTATATTTTAAAATGATTTTGTCACTAAATGATTTTGTCAATAAATGATTTTGTAAAATAGAATTGTATTATCATTCTGCTAACCTGTAAAAACAAAAAAATATGAAAAATTTTTTATCTCTGTTTATTGCTGTTATCTGTCTGCTTTCAATTCCTGTAAATGCTGATCCGATTGATGAAGCATACTGGAAAACTTTTTACATTACTACTCTCGGCGGTTTTAACACAGTACCGAATAATGTAAATAATATCTTTTATTACCGCGACAGATTGCTGGCATTAAACGGCGGCGTTATGCCGAAAAATCTGAAAATCGGTTACGGTGGCGCAACATGGTTTCTTATGAGTACACAAGGCTCATACTACGACTATATTTATATCGCGAGAGAAGTTACTGATCAATTGAAACCGTCTTTGGACAGTGATTCTCATATCGGATATTTTATAAACGGAATGCCGTGGGGTGATTCCGCCGATCAATCATTAGATATTCTACACAATTATTTGGAAAAATATAATGGTGGAGAATTACTCCAAAAAGACCGGTCCGGTAGAATCCGTATGGCTAGCCTGGCGCAAGATCCTACCATAAATGAACAAGTAGATGCTTTTGCGCCATATCTTGAAATGCAGCTTACGCTGTCACGAAATGCAAGTGTTGTTCAAGATTATGTAGGACGAAATAATCATATCGCTGCCGGAACAATAAATTGGCAGCGGGAGCAACATCCTGATTTAATTGTTTTCACAACTATGTCATCCGAATATGCTCAAAACACTTCCGCAAATCATGACTATTGCGATTACAGTGATTGGTCAAAACAAGAGTTTAGAGACTGGTTAAGCGGGACCGGTTTCTATGTAGGACAAGGTCAATATGCAACCCTGACAGATTTTAATAACGCGTTCGGATTTTCTTACAGCTCTTGGGGCGATGTTGAACCGCCCACTACGGTTAATTGGACCGGTGGTTCATATTGGCAAAAGTGGAATGATTTTCGAATTGTCCAGGTTGGCAATATGGAACAAACACAGATAGACTGGACACAGAGAATGGGATGGAATCCTGACCGTGTTTACGGTCATCAGATTCCTTTTGATCCAAATACCGTAAACGACATCGAGCGAAAATTAGCAACTCCCTGGACAACAGCATTTGTTGAAAATGGGTCTGATGGAATAACCACTTACGGTCCTC
>JAOZNZ010000850.1 GCA_029933535.1 bacterium
GTACTTTCGGATACTGGCATCGTTCATTTAACGGCGAAGAATATGTTGTTAATCTACCGCTCGTACTTTCTGCTACCGCTTTAATCGGAATACTTTCCGGTATGCTTGGCATAACAGGTGGGATTATCAAATTGCCGATTATGGTTTTACTTTGCGGAGTACCAATGGGAATCGCTGTGGCAACATCTACCGTTATGGTCGCAGTAACTGCTTTATGCGGTTTATTAGGGCACGCAACAAACGGAACTGTTGATTGGAAAACAGGACTTATTCTTGCTGTTGCGGCAGTAATTGCGGGAACATTAGGCAGTAAAATTTCATTGAATATGGATAAAGCAAAATTGAAAAAAGTATTTGGGATTGTTGTTTTGCTCGTAGCATGCAAAATTATCTATTCATTGATTTGGCATTGAAACTCGCGAAGCGACCGGCGTATGCCGGTTGAAATTTGAAACTTGAAACTTGAAATTTGAAACTTAATACTTAAATCTTAATACATAAATCTTAACAAAAAAATGAAAGAAAAAATTGACTGGAAATCTGAATCGGATGATACCATTGTTTGCTATTGTCAAAAAGTAAATAAAAAAACTATTGTTTCCGCGATTCAAAATGGCGCCGAAAATATAAAAGATATTCAAAATGCGACAAAAGCCGGTTTAGGAAAACGTTGCAAAGAATTAAATCCAAAAGGACGATGCTGTCATCCTGACATTGCAGAAATATTAAAAATTTACGGAAAAAACAGCAGTTCAGATTGTTGCTGTTGTTCTAATTGTTCTTAACAAAAAAAGTAAAAATTATGAAGAAAAATATTTTAATAATTGTTTTGATCGCCATTAGCGTTGCCGCTGTAGTTATAGTTAAAAATAAAAAACAAAAAGTTAATTCTAACGCAGTAATAAATCCAAACAAAGTTCAATCGACCCCAGCATACGCGGGGCACGCAAATAATGTTGATAGCAATCAACAAAAAATGTCGATACTGCCGCTGCCGCGTGTTCTTGATCTTGGTGCTGACAAATGTATGGCGTGTAAAGCTATGGAGCCGGTCCTTGAAAAGTTGCGTGAAGAATATAAAGGAAAATTACAGGTTGATTTTATTGATGTGTGGAAGAACCCGGATGAGGCGAAGAAATACAATATCCGTTCAATTCCAACACAGATTTTTTTCGATAAAAACGGAAAAGAAATATCCCGGCATACCGGTTTCATTTCCGAAGAAGATATATTGGAAAAATTTAAAGAAAAAGGTGTATTAAATTGATTGAAAACAAATTTGTTACGAGCTTTCAGAGGAAATTTCCGCTACGCGCAAATTTATTGTTTAATGTATGATTATTATTTTTTGATGAGCAATAAAATGAAAAATAACAATCAACAATAAATTAACAATCAAGCACTCTAAAATAAATTTGCTCGTAAGAGCAAATTTCCTCCGAGTGCCTGATAAAATCCCCCTAACCCCCTTTATATAAGGGGGATTACAAAAACCAACACGACTATGCAAAACTTATTTAATTTTTTAAATCACGCTGTTGAAGGAACTCCCGCGATAGCAATCGCTGCAGCCTTTGTTTGGGGCATTTTAAGCATTTTGCTAAGCCCGTGTCATTTGGCAAGTATTCCTCTTATCGTTGGTTTCATAAATGATCAGGGAAAAACAACCGTTAAAAGAGCATTCTTTATTTCCCTGCTTTTCGCAA
>JAOZNZ010000178.1 GCA_029933535.1 bacterium
ACAAATAATCAATATTTTTATGATATCGCAGGCAATTTGACAAGCAATATAACAAATGGTAAAATTAATAAATATTATTACAATGCACAGAATAAACTGGTTGAAATTTTTATTCTGGATCGGATTTTGGGTCCTACATTCAATTCAACCATTTTATTCAAATACGATTCATTAAACCGTCGAATTGCTATTGTTAAAGTACCTGGCACTTCTGTGCTACGCAATTGGCAATACACAATCCACGATGGTAGTATTCCCATTGGCAGAACTGATTCGTCCGGTAATATAACAAAAATATTCGTTCGCGGAATCGGCATAGCAGAAGGCACGGGTGACGTGCTCGCGGAAATTGACAGTTCAGGCAACGCGCATTATTATTTGCCAAATCATCGCGGCGATACGTTACTTGTTCTTGATGAAGATGGAGATATTGAAAGTCAAATTCGCTATGACGCATTTGGAAATGTAAAAGAAGAAACCGGTACTTTCTCACCGACATATACATTTTCAACTAAGGAATATCTGTCTAAGGGATATATGTTTAACGCGAAGTTGTATTTATACGCTTACAGAGTTTACGACCCAATCGCCGGACGTTGGACACAAAGAGATCCGATAGATTATCAGGACTCAATAAACCTCTATCAGTTCTGTGGGAATAATCCGGTGAATGGGTGGGATCCTTTTGGGTTAGAGACGAGAACTCATCCGCTTCTTGAAGAAAATCCTGATGATTATGAAGGCTTTCCGGAAGCTCAAGATACATTACGCGAAATACAAGATGGAGTTATTGATGAACACAATGATTCATGCGATGAACTAAACAAAAAATTAAAAGTAATTAAAGCAATACCTGATATAGTAAAGAAAGCTTATGATGCATCTGTTGATTTTCTAATTGATACATTTACGGATAGTTTAAAAACAGAAAAGAAAGAACCACAAAAACAAGAGGAATCAAATGAAGAGGAATCGAAAAAAAATAAAAATGACTAAATTAAAGTTAATTATATATTCAATAATGCTTATATTATTATTTTTGATAATATTTAAAGTGTTTAATATCTTTTCGACAGAAAATATTAAACAAATCAATTGCCTATCAGGAACAATGGAATATTTAGATAATTGTATTAATACAAATTTAAATGAATTAATAAATCCAAGTGAAGATATAGAAAATGATTATGATCTGCTTTTAAATATTGCTAAGGATACATTTAATACCAAATACCAAATTTTTAATGAATATAACAATAATGAAAATATAATAAATGTAACAACGCAACAACCGAATTTCGCAACAAATCCAAATTTATTATATCGTGCAGGTATTTTATTGGCGGCTTCTGGTAACTCGGAATTAGGTTATAAGTATTTGTACAGGTCGTATTCGTTAAATACTAATAATATTGATGCTTTATATGCATCTTTGCTTGCATCGTTTAATTTTTCCAAGTTGGATGATGAAAGATTAAAAGAATATGAAGAAAAAGTTAATAATCAATCAAAAATTGCTTTTGTTAAAGCTGTATATTTTTTACACAAAAAAGATTATGAAAAAGTGGTAGAAATTTGTCGAAAACATAATGAAAGTTTTAATTCTAAACGATATATTGATTATTATGAATTGTTTGCTCAACTTTATTTAGAAAATAATGAAAGTCAAATTGAAGAATTAGCAAATGGAATGTTTGATTTATGGCCTGATAATATAGATTGGTTAATAATTGTTTCACGTGGTTTTCAAAAAATAAAAAACTATGAAAAAGCTTATGAAGGGTTTAATCGTGCAATAATTTTAGGATGTACAAGTATTAATGTTTATACATCTGCAGCTTTCTGTGCTTATAAATCTAATAATAATATAGAAGCTCTTCGTTATTTTAAATATATGCAGGCTAAAGAGCCTAATAATATAGATTATCGTATGTTTGTAATAAATGATTTGATGAAATTAAAATATGCTGATGCAGCTATGGATGCAGCTTGGCAACTTACTAAATTGGATTTTTTAAAAGGAACAAATTATATGCAAATAATAGAAAATCATTTTATACAATAAAATTTATTGAAATACATGACTCGGGTTGCACCTGGAGTGTTAGAAATAAATGGTTTTGAGGCAAAGGTTTTCACACAATATCTTTTCTACTCTAAAATAGTTCTTAGAATGCTATTTTGATATTAAAACAGGTATTCTAAGAGGTTTTAAACTACAGAAACACAGAACAGTACAGAAAAAGTCTGATCGTTTTAAATCGTTTTGTAAAAAAGAATTTAAAATGATACAATTAGTAAATATTATTACAATGCGCAGAATAAACTGTGTTTTATAGGTAAAAATATTATTGGCAGTCGAGCATACCAATGGGATAAATTTACTTATGACAGTCAAAATCGCCGAATTGTTCTTTCACATATCGGAACCGAGCGGTACATAATTCACGACGGAAATATTCCAATTGTTGAATTTAATACCCAAGGTGAATTTGAAAAAGTATTCGTCAGAGGAGTTGGGATAGCAGAGGGCACAGGCGATGTTTTAGCGGAACTGACCACGGATAACGGATTACCGACCACGTCTTTTTACCTCCCAAATCATCGCGGCGATACGTTACTTGTTCTTGATGAAGATGGAGATATTGAAAGTAAAATACGTTATGACGCTTTTGGAAATGTAAAATCACAAAACGGTACTTTCACTCCGACATATACTTTTAGTACAAAAGAATATCTCTCTGACGCGAAGTTGTATTTTTATGCATATCGCGTTTACGACCCAATCGCCGGACGTTGGACACAACGCGATCCCATAGATTATCAGGACAGCATAAATTTATATCAGTTCTGTGGGAATAATCCGGTGAACGGGACTGATGCTGATGGTAGAACTGTTTCAAAAAGACTTTGGACTTGGGGTAATTTTACTACTAAAGCATTATGGGGAGGTGCCATAGAGGCAAGTAAAGCATTCGGCAAAGGTGAATCTGTTGGCAAGGCCTTTTTAAAAGGAGCAAGAGATAGTGCGGTTAAGTTTACATCAAAAGAAGTTGGAATTAAAGACCCTATAACAGGCATAATTTCTGAAACTCTAAATCAATCTGTAGAAGGTAAACTTTTTACTATTGAAGGAGCCAAAACAATAGGTTCTAAAGCAACTATTGGAGGGCTTAAAGCTATAACAAGTGATATTGCCGAAAGTGCATTTGTTGCAGTTGACTCCGTACTTACAATGTCAGGCATAACAGGCTTTACAAGATCTTGTAAAGAATGGGGCCCACTTATTGATGATATTAATAATTCAGAAGCAAGCAAAAGAACTTGGAAAAGAATAGGCGAACAATCAAATGAGGAGAATAAATGAATACAGCAGTACAAAAAAAATCCACGACACAAGAGAAGCCTGGTTTTTTCATACGTCTTGTAGCTTTTTACATAGATCAATTAATAATATTCCTTTTGATAATACCATTGTCCACATCTCTTATTTATATTTTTAGCCTGTCAGGCAATAAGAGTATAGAAATTATAGTTATTATAGTCTCTATAATAATTACAAGTACATATTTTATTTTATTACAAAGTTCGTCATTGAAAGGAACTTTTGGTAAACTTATTTTAGGGATGAGAATCGTTGGTTTAAAGGAGCAAAAATTAACTGTTGTCCAAGCTGCACTTCGCTTTTTTTATAAATATCTTTGTTTTATTACCTTTGGAATTGGTTTTTTGCCTATTATATTTAGGAAAGACAAAAGAGGCATACACGATATTTTAGCAAAAACAAAAATCTATTATAAGAACGGTAAAAATATTGTTGTAAAAACAATAATAGTAATACTCATATCATTAATTGTTATATCTATAATGATTCCTGTAGTCTCAGGAGTTTGGATATATTTTCATACCTATGATGAAAAAGATTATTTAATTATAAACAAAATTGCAAGCGATGTGTGTGATTATTCTTTACCAGCACAATTTGTACCATACAAAGGGATGAATTATATTATTGTTCAATGTGCTGTTTTTATACAACCATCAACAAATGAACGAAACATTATTTCTTTTATGAAAACCTTGAGTCATGAAATGAAGGATTCATTTACTAGTATTGATACAAATAATGCTCTTCAAGTGGTTACAAAAAACATAACTATATCTAATCAGTTTCTTGATAATTATAAAGAAAGCATATTATATTTGCCAAATGAAAAAATAAAATTCATGTCATTTGTGGAATTTAAACAACAAAAATCATTTTATATCATTGAATGGAATTCTGATAATACTAATAACATTAATAAAGCGCGAACATTTTTTGAAAGTATTACAATAAAGAAATAATTCATAATGAAACTTGCCGATTGGTGAAACTGATTCATCAGGCGAAGTGACAAGATGGTTCGTGCGTGGAGTTGGGATTGCGGAAGGCACCGGTGATATTTTTGCGGAAATAATCGGTTCTGACAGTAGCGCGAAAGCGATTTTCTATGTAAGCAATCACCGTGGTGACACAATGCTTGTTCTTGCGGAAAATGGAAATATAGAAAGTCAAATTCGTTATGACGCTTTTGGAAATGTGAAATCACAAACAGGTAATTTCACGCCGACATATACTTTTAGTACAAAGGAATATCTATCTGACGCGAAGTTGTATTTGTATGCATACAGAGTTTACGATCCAATCGCAGGACGATGGACACAACGCGACCCGATAGATTATCAGGATTCTGTGAATCTCTATCAGTTCTGTGGGAATAATCCGGTGAATGCGTGGGATCCTTTCGGTCTTTTGTGGTATGATGATTTGGCAGATGGAGCAAGAAGTTTTGGACAGCGAGCCAAGAATTTTATGAGCGATAATACACATTGGACTATAGCTGGAACGATAAACACAGTTTTTGATGTTGCAATTGGTATTGCATCTACACCCGAAGCAATAGGTCATTTGGGAGAAGGTAGTGGTACCTTTGCAGGTAATCCAACACTTGATGAGAAAAGTTTTTGGTATGCCATATGGGAAGTTCAGCACCTTGCGGATTCAGAACATATTGAGTGCAATTCAATACAAGAGGATTTAAAAGAAGCTCTTGCTATATTGAACAATGTAAAGCCTATGCCGACCGAATATATAGGCAAGCGTCCACGCTAATATGTGATGGTAACATCATTCTAAGATTTTTAAATTATCCTGTAGATCATGTAAATCTTGTCTAATATTTTTGTATTCCCCCTTTTCTAAAGGGGGCAGGGGGATTTTATTACAAGATTAACAGGATTTTGAAATTTAATTGTTCTGTCACAAATTGTTTTGTCACTAATTATTCTGCTGTTAATTGTTCTGAAAAATAATTTATATATTTCTATTATTTAACATTTTCAGCAACCCATTTCTTAAGACGAGCAATCGCTTCCTTTAAATCTTCAAGCGAAATGGCGAAAGAAATTCTGATGTTTTCATCTGCACCGAACGCCACACCGGGAATTACAGCAATATTTACTTCCTCAAGAAGCCGCGTAGCAAGTTCCATAGAAGGAATTCCCCAAGCTGAAATATTTGGGAAAACATAAAAAGCACCTTGTGGATTTAAACATTTAACTCCCGGAATTTCGTTAAGAGCGTTGACAATGTAATCACGGCGTTCATCAAAAGCTTTCAACATGTCTTCAACACATTCCTTGCTCTCAACAAGAGCTGCAACTCCGCCATCCTGTACGAAAGAAGTTACTCCCGTAGTTGAATGGGCCTGTATTTTTTTCATTGCAGCGGCTGTTTCTTTGTTTGGACAACCGGTATAACCGAGTCTCCAACCGGTCATGCTGAAAGTTTTAGAAAAACCATTTACGGTAAAAGTTCTATCAAACAATTCAGGAACAGCGGTAGCGAAACTTGTATGTTTAAATCCACCGTAAGTTAAGTCTTCATAAATTTCGTCTGAAACAATTGCTATATGAGGGTGTTTTTTCAGAACTTCGCCAAGAGATTTTAACGCGGCAACATCATAAGCCATTCCTGTGGGATTTGACGGTGAATTAAGAACAAGTACTTTAGTTTTTGGCGTTATAGCATTTTCAAGCTGCTCAGGTGTAATTAAAAAATTATTGGATTCGGCTGTTTGTACAAAAACCGATTCGCCTCCCGCGAGAGTTACAAATTCGGGATAACTAACCCAGTAGGGCTGTGGGATGATAACCTCATCTCCATCTTCAAGAACTAACTGGAAAATATTGTAAAGCGAATGTTTCGCTCCGCAACTGACAACAATTTGATTAGCCGGATAATCAAGATTATTATCTTTTTTAAACTTATCAGAGATCGCTTTTCTCAACTGAACAGTCCCATCCGGCGGTGTATATTTTGTTTTCCCGGATTTTAAAGCTTCTATACACGCGGTTTTAATATGTTCCGGCGTATCGAAATCGGGCTGTCCCGCAGCGAGAGAGATAACATTTTTACCTTCAGCTTTTAATTCATTAGCACGCATAGTGATAGAGATAGTCGCTGATCCTTTTACTTTTGATACTTTTGAGTTTGGTTTAATCATGGTATTTAATCGTTAATCGTTATTCGTTAATAGTAAGAACATAATTTCTTCATTTCCGTGTAATCCGTGTGTTCTGTGGGCCAATATTCGTTATTTATTTTTTCGTGGTTTTTGTGGTAAACATCGGGAAAATATCCGTCTTCAAATCATCTTCACCACG
>JAOZNZ010000179.1 GCA_029933535.1 bacterium
ATTTAAGAAATTAATAAATCGAATATCAAAAATCGATGTTCCTTGTTCTTAAATCAAATAATTCACCTGACACCTGACACCTGACACCTGACACCTGACACCTGACACCTGACACCACCCGAAATGCTTAATGACAATATTAGTCTGTTTTGATATAATATGCAACAATAATGAAAAACCCAATTCCGGTGACTAATCACAATACGTCGAATACAAGGCTTGGAAGGTGAAGGTGCGTTGATTACACGCCAAACCTTATTATAACAGACATAAAAAAAAAACTAACTACAAATTACAAAAATATGTCAAAATATTTACTTGTCATCGCCGTTTGGATTTCTCTTTATGCCTTTCCACTGTTCCTTCATCCATTACACCAACCCGACGAAGCAAGATACACGGAGATTACCCGCGAAATGGCCGCTGATAACCAATGGCTTATTATAAAAATTAATGGAATGCCTTATCCGGAAAAACCGCCATTGTTTAATTGGGTGGCTGCTGCAGGATTTAAAATCTTCGGACCGGAACTTTGGGTCGGTAGAATGGTTTCAGCTCTCTCCATGCTTTTTCTTTCACTGGCTCTATTTGCAGCTACCAAAAAATTTATCGGCAGTACAGCTGCACTTGTCGCTGCGATAGTTGCCCTGACACAATTAGCTGCCGCGGGGATGGGGCAGTTATTTATTATTGATCCTACATTTGCTTTTTTAATGGGTCTTACAATTCTGCTTTCTGTTCGTGTTATTCTTAGTGAATCAAAAAAAAGTTACTGGTTATTTGGCATCGCGGCATCTCTCACGCTTGGAGCAGCTGTTCTGGCAAAAGGACCTGCAGGCGTTATTTTAGTTGGAGGTATTGTTTCTTTATGGGCTATTATTACAGGTAATTTTAAAAAACTTTTATTATTAATCATTAATCCGGTTTTCTGGTTCATTACTATTGCAATTGTTTATGTCTATTATTATTTAGCCGAAAAACGTCTGCCGGGTATCTCTAATTATTTCTTCATTCACGAAAATATCCTCAGATACTTTACAAAAGTTCATAAACGCGGCGCACCTTTCTGGTACTTTATTCCCATCTTCATTGGCGGCGCTTTGCCGTGGACTATCCTTATGCCTTTTGCAGCGCATTTTTACCATAAACATAAATCAGCATGGCGGAAAGATAAAAATTGGTTGTGGCTCGCTATTATTTGGGCGATCCTGCCTGTCGCCTTTTTTAGCTTGTCATCTTCAAAACTTCCTACGTATATCTTATTGAGCTTTTCAGGTGTCGGCCTCTTCTTCGGATTATGGATATACAGAATCTCAACAGGTGATTTTATAGATTATTATAACCAGCTTCGTAAAAAAATTAAAACCCTCTATGCAATAGTTTTTGCCGGACTTGCTATAACAACATTTGTTTTTGCAATTATTTTTCTGGCGAGTGTTAAACTGTCAAATCATATGTTCCCTAAACCATCAATACCTGTTTGGTGCTTTGCCGTATCTCTAATGGCAGTTGCGGCAGCTTTAATTATTTATTTCTACAAATGGCACTCACTTAGGAACATGTTTATTATTTCAAGTATTGTAATTATTATCGGTACAGGTTTAATTATTCGCGTTGTAAATCTGCAGACAGGTCATCCGGAATTGATTAACGAACTTAATAATTTGGCGCATCCTGAAGATATAATTGTGCAGTATTCAGTTCTTGATATGGCAATTCCTTTTACTCTCAGGAGAAATATCTCCAGTTGCCTTGTTAAAGGTGATATGAGATACGCAACAGTTGTTACTCGTTTGGATTTAAAAGCAAAACATATAATTGATTACTATATCCGCGGTGAAAAAAAACATGCCTCGCCTACTAATTGGCCTTGCCCTGAAAACACCTGGTACAATCAGAAAGAATTTGTAAATGTATTTACTAATCATAAACCGGTGCTTGCATATACTAAAACAAAATATCTCGTGTGGCTGAAGAATATTAAAGTATTTCCTTTAACAAATGATTGGAAATATTCTATAATCGCTAATGAAGCCTATATTAATAAATATGATAAATGATAATGCGACTATTCCTTCTTATCATAATTACTCTTCTCCTCTCCTCGTGTATCAGATACAGGGAGATATGGAGATTTAATAAAAACGGCAGCGGGACTGTAAGAATTATTTGCGAACCCTCGCCTGACTGGTTAAAATATTCCGGCGCGACAAACTGGTTTCAAGCCACGCTTCTTTTTATTCCACCGTATAAATCGCTAAGCCAGGAATTCGCGCGTGCAGGAGTAAAATTTAACCATTGTAAGTTTGTAACTATAAAAGGAAAACCACGCGTTGATATGCTTATTGCTTTTGATTCTTTAACAAGCATCTCGCGTACATCTTTGTTTTCCGATCGTTTACTTAAATGGAAAAAAAGACGATTTAAAGTGACTTTGCTTCATCGCCTGAGCACTAAACGCCCTCTCGGAAAAGTTGAAATGGCATCCCTGGATGACGGAATTCTTTCTGATGCAACTTTTGATGTGAAAATGTATTTTCCCGGTCGAGTAATTAGTGCGCAGGGAGCAAAGAAAAAAGAAAATTACGTTTATGTTAATGCCAATTTATCCGAGCTGGCGATGAGTAATGCTATTACTATCTCCGCAACCGCTCGAACGGGTTATCCATTATGGATTAAACTTATGATAGCACTGATTGTTATAATAGTAATAATTTCAACAATTTTGATTTCATGGAAAATGTTTCTTAAACCCAAATTCGCTAACTAGTGTTATGTCAAGTTCGTAATGATATATAAGCAAACAATTAATACAAACAATGTAGCCGCAAGCATTCCCCCTTTTCTAAAGGGGGCAGGGGGATTTGAATTCAAGCTTGTGGACTCCACCGGCTCGCTCCGCTCTCCGGCAGCTACATCCTTTTTGAAAACTTGACATGACACTAGTTGTCCCTTAAAAAGTCCTTTATAAATATAATGCCAATACCTGCGTCCATACATAACCTTTGTGATTTATTAGATAAATCCACTGCAAATCATCCGGATAAAATCGCTCTGCGCGATCGTGAAAAAATCGGATGCTCTCAATGGACTTATTTAGAAATGTCAAATTATGTTTATTCTTTCGCACGACATCTGAAAAAACTGAATGTTGATAAAAATCAAACTGTCGGAATATTAATTCCAAACTCTAAATGGTGGGGGCTTGCCTTCTTTGCTTCACTTGCCTGTGACGCTCAGGTTGTTCCGTTAGATACCAGGTTAAGTATTGAGGAAACCGCTGCAATTATAAAAGCGGCGAATATAAAATCTTTAATTACAGCGGATATTTATAAAGAAAAAATAGAAAAAATAAAACTGCTGAATTTCAATTTCGAAAATATAATTTCTGTTGATATCTCAAATAATGCCAAAATATTCCTGGAAACTATATCAATAAATGATTCATCAAAATTTATAAGAAGTAATCTCAGAATTCATCCGGCCTTGATTATCTTTACTTCAGGTACTACCGGTACTCCAAAGGGGGTTGTACTTACTCATGGAAATTTACTGACCGATATATTTGATATGCTGAGAGTTTTGGAAATATCAGAATATGAATCCTTCGTCTCTATACTCCCGCTTAATCATGTCTTCGAAATTACAGGCGGATTTTTAAGCCCGGTAGCTTTGAATGCTACCGTTACTTATGTACGCTCATTACGACCCGATTTAATATTCAAAACTATTCATGATAATAATATGACGGTTATGATGGTTGTCCCGTCTTTTCTAAACCTGTTTCTCTCTAAAATAAAACAGAACGCAAATAAAAATATCGGCTGGAAATTTAATCATCTGTTTCGCTTCGGGATGCTCTTAAATAAAATCGGCATCCCGGCAGGAAAAATTCTGTTCGCTAATGTGAAAAAAAATATCAGCCCCTCTTTTAAAGGCTTCGTTTGTGGCGGCGCACCGGTGGATATTGATGTTATACGGGAACTGAGTACTCTTGGAATTAATGTTCTTCAAGGATACGGACTGACTGAAACTTCACCTGTCGTCGCTGTTAATACTTTTAAAAAAAATCGCTTCGGTTCAGTTGGTAAAAAACTCCCGACCGCTGATTTTAAAATTGATTGTGAAAACAATGCAAATTATGGCGAATTGCTGGTGCGGGGCGGAATGGTATTCAGAAGCTATTTTAACAACCCGGCGGAAACAGAAAAAGTTTTTCGTAACGACTGGTTTAAAACAGGCGATCTTGCTAAAATTGATGATGATGGTTATTTGTATATCATCGGCCGGGTAAAATCTATAATCGTTACCGCAGGCGGTAAAAATATTTACCCGGAATATGTTGAACGATATCTGAAAAAATGCAACTCGGTTAATGAAGCATGCGTTATTGGGATTCCTGAAAAATCAGGCGCTGAAAAACCGGTTGCGGTTATATCTTTGAAACAGGAAGAAAATTATGACGAAATTGAAATCAAAAAAGAACTGAAATCTTTGCTCGAAGAGATTGCTGATTATCAGCGCCCTAAAGAATTTATTTTTGTAGAAAAATTACCCTTAACTTCCTCAATGAAAGTTAAACGGCAGGAGGTGGCCGCTCTAATCGAAAACCATAATCCGTAATCTGTGGCCAGGTGTCAGGTGTCAGTGGCTGGAGGGACGCTGTCCCCAGCGTCCTAATGAGGCGTTCAGGTGTCAGAGGTCAGAGGTCAGGTGTTAGAGGACAGAGCAGAGGACAGTAATTAGTGTTTGGCAGATATCGTGCTATGGCGCGATATATTAATCATTATTTTATTGCGAGAAACAAAAATGTCACAAAGCGCAGCGGAGTAAATTGTCATCTTCAAACATACTATATATCACACTTATAACTAAATATTAACATTTGGAATGCCGGTAGCTTGCTTAGCAATTAATTAGCCTGCTAACACACGGAAAATAAATTTACGCCGGAGAAGTAAATTTCCTCAGCCGTGCCAACAGGCTAGCTCACACTGGCGCGGCAATCCAACCATCCATCAATCCTATGAAACTTACCTGCTTAATAATTATCTTGATTAGCGCAAACCTCGGCTATGCAAAACTTGCTCTGACAACGGTTGGTGAAAAAAACTTGTCAGAGGTTTTTTCAACCGTGGAATCTGCTGATAAACAATTCGCTGTCAGTAATTATGTTGTTAGTCTCGCAATGTACAAAAACGCGGAAAGTAAACTTAGTAAATTGATGGAATTAGCATTAGTTGACCCGATAAAATGCAGAAAATATTTGCTCGAATATAATAAAAAAAGAGAACTGTGTGAACCGCTTGCCGCTCGACAAGCACATTTTAAATTAAAAGACGCGTATTTAACTAACAGACTTAATTTTTTAAATTCATTGTCCAATAAAAATATCAGAACAATGAATATTCGGCTTGATAAAGTTGTTAAATCATATGATGATTTATTAAAACTTTCTTCGATTGATTATATGCCCGCAGATCTTCCCCTCGTCACGCCGCCAAATGATGTTCAATATTTATACAGTAATTATCTTTTTTCTTTTAGAACCAACTGGGTAAGAACTCTCGGTTTCACTCCTGATCAGTTTTTCGCTTTTAATCAAATTGCTTCAGCAACTTCTTTAACTTATCATATTTACTGGCTGGAATACGCAAACAAAAAGGAAAATCCGGAGATTACTCTTTTCCAACTTCAAAATATGTATGAAAAACTCGTTGAACAAGAACCATGTAATTATGGCTTCTGGTATGGCTTAGGAAACAGTTATATTCTTCAAAACAAAACTCAACATGCGAATAATGTCTGGCACAAAGCGTTAAAATTTTTCCCGGACTCATTGTACATTCATTACCATCTCGCAAAAACATGCGGCAAAAATAAAAATGCGGACACCAGAGCGATTTCTCATCTCAAATGGATTCTCTCGAAAACAAAAGATAGATTTTGGAGAGCTAAAGCTCACTATCAACTCGCAATTCGGTTTGTTGAACTTGATGACTTTGATACCGCGTATGATGAAGCTACTTCCGCAGCAGAATTAGCCGCAATGGATATAAATTATTTAAGTGATTTATATTCTAAATCAAAAAAAATACAGGGTCAGATATTACTTAAACTTAATAAAAAAGATGATGCTGTTGATGCTTTGAAAAGCGCGGCAGACGCTTCACCGGAGAATATTTCTCTCAAACTCGATGTAGCGGACCTGCTTACGAGTCTCGCAAATTCTCCCGGACATTTTAATCAAAGATATGCTAATGAAGCATTAAGGTGGTACGATAGAGCTTTAAGACAAAATCCAAAAATTCCCGCTGCTCACGGAAGTAAAGCGTACATATATTTATTAATGGGAAATAATGATTCGGCACAAGGGGAAGCCATTACTGAACTCGCTATAAAACCCGATTCACCGGTCACTCTTGCAACTCTTGGCTACACATATCTTGCACAAAACAAATATGAACCTGCAAAACTAATGTTCAAAAAAGCATTGGATTTTGATCCAAACTGTGAAGCAGCAATAGATGGATTAAAAAAAGCAGAAAGCAAGCTGGAAGATAAGTAGTTAATCAATTTGACTTAAAAATCTTTTTTTGATATAATTTGCTCGCTAATAATTTCGTGGCGGCGTAGCTCAGTTGGTCAGAGCAGCGGAATCATAATCCGAAGGTCGTAAGTTCAAGTCTTACCGCCGCTACC
>JAOZNZ010000851.1 GCA_029933535.1 bacterium
TTTAACTTTCAATCGAACCATTCCGGCATAATTCATACCCATATCATAAACAAAAACTCCTTTTTTCGGTTCGGAAATTTTTACAGGTTTTATCTCCTGATACATTTGAACTGTATTGGCAGGATAAGATTCCACCAAGGGCTTTATTGAAATATCTTTGCCAACATCTTCCCCGACTCCGGTAATTACATCCCCATTTACTTCAACATTTTGCCATTTTGATTGATCGAAACCCGGTTTGTCCCATCCTTCCTGCTCAAGGCGCGCGTCATAAATTTCGCCCATAAGTAAATCCGCTTCCAGAACAGGACCTGTAGAGCTTTTCCATGAATTGTCAGTTTTGATTATTTCAGTTGTTCCATCTTCGTATTCGACAACTATTTGTGCCAAAAGATATTTATCTTTGCCATAATGATTCCTGTTATGTCCACCACCTACATAACCTGAAAACCATCCATCGGCAAGAACGGCGCCAATCGCGTTAGACTTTTTAACAAGAAGGTCTGTTATGTCATAAGTATTGTAATAAACCCGTTTTTTATAATCTGTCCATCCGGGAGTAAAATAATCTTTTCCAACTCGATTGCCATTTATGTGCAGTTCGTAAAATCCTAACGCAGAGGCGTAAACTACAGCCCGTTTAACAGGTTTAGTTATCGGAAATTCCTTTCTTAAATAAGCTGCAGGCGGTAAAAAAAGTCCTTTCTTTTTGCCTTTCGTTTCTAATTTCTTACGGCTGATCCATTGCGCTTCCCAATCATCAGATGATAATAATCCCATAGACCACATGGCCGGTTCGCTCCACTGCGATGGTATATTATTTTTATCCCATACTTTTGTTTTCCAGAAATATTGTTTTCCGGATTGAAGTGGTTTACCATTATAAATGAGGCAGATAGTCTCATCACCGGAAACTTTTTTTGTATCCCAGATATCTCCCTGATTCTTGTTTAATTTTTTCTGACTTGATGAAACAATTATTTGATATGCCGTCTGTTTTTGAGAGCGTTTGGATGATTTTACAACCCAGCTTAAGCGCGGTTTAACTGCGTCAATACCTAATGGATTAACAAGGTATTCGCAGCGAAGATATTCCGGACTTAAAGTTTCGATTTTTTTATCCAATTGTTCAGCAAGAGCAGGGATACACATAAGAGCAGTCAAGACAGTACAAGTATTTTGTCGGGCAGAATTCATTTTATCTTATTTTGTGTTGTTGTTAATTAGGGGTTGCTCAAAAAGGTTTTTAGTCAAACCTTAAAATCAAAGCCCCGATGTAGAGACGCACGGACGTGCGTCTTGGGATACCCGTTTTCTCGAAACATTTTATAAATCAATAAAATTAAACCTGTTTTCTTTGATTTACGAGAATATGCTTTATATTAGACGCACGTCCGTGCGTCTCTACGTTGGAAATCGCTTCAAAATTTACATTTCCAAAATCCCCTCCTTGTCCTTGAAGGAGGGGAACTTTTTATGTCGCGGTGCGACATTACTCTTTTCGAGTAGCATCTAATCAGAAATAGGTTCAGCACATTCTAATAATGTCGCTATCGCCGCTTTTACAACTTTTGCCATAAGACAATTATTTTCTAATTACAAACATTTTTTCAATCCCCCACCATACTCCTTTGAAAACATATCCCAGCGGGCCAAGAATTGGTTTTCTGTGAAAATATACATCAAGTTCTGCAAATTCGACC
>JAOZNZ010000852.1 GCA_029933535.1 bacterium
TTCGAAGGCTTTATCAGCAACAAATGTTGCAGCGCAGTTCGAAGCCCAATATTTCCCGGTTAAAGTTTCCGCGCATTGGGAATCTCCATTTAATGCGCTTTTTAATAAATTAATAATATTATTTCCATAAACCGCAATATCTTCCTGCATTAACCTTGAGTATTTACCGGTATGAAATACCACACTATTACGATAAGCTTCTAAAGCCGATTCGGCCGAACTATGTGCAGCATCTAATCCGGTTGTCGATTGTTCAACGGCTGCGCTAAAATCTTGAGTAGTGTTAGTGCTCTGCTGAAATGCAATCCACTCATCTGATAAGGAATAAAATTCTGTTTCTTGTGGTTGTGGAAAGGTGTCAGGGCTTTCATGAACGACAGCTTCAACGGCTTTTTGTTCAGCTTGATGTGTTGGAACAGATTCCGTGTCACGATTTTTATTATTTGCGTTGTAGTGCATATATACAACTCCGATACAAATAGAAATGACAGTCAGAAGTGTAATAATCTGAATGTATCTGAGTCTGTTCATAAATTAATAAAATTTGAAGTTAAAATAATTTCTTAATATAATTATACCAATTAATCAATTTTATGACATCATAATAAACTAAGAAGAAAAACAGGGGGTCAGGCACCCTGTTTCTTATTGTTTCTTATTAAATAAACAATTTATTATAAGTATTATTTCTCTGTGAACTTATGTAACTTTTTAACTTCTTAAATTTCTTTGACAATTTATTCGCTTTAGTTTATAATATTAAAAATAACATGAATTAGTGTTTATTTATGTTCATTAGTGGTTAAAAAAATTAGTGGTTAAAAATATGCAAATTAATATCTCTACTTCCAAAAAAAATCAGTTGGTTAATATTACCAATGATGTTCAATCGGCTGTAACTAAATCAGGCGTTTCTGACGGAATTTGTTTCATTCACATTGCGCACACAACTGCCGGGATCACAATTAATGAGAATGCCGATCCGGATGTTGTCCGCGATATTCTGCTTTCTCTTGACGATATTGTAAAAGAGCTCCCGGGATTTCGTCATTATGAAGGTAATTCTTCATCGCATGTAAAATCATCTTTAATGGGGAATTCCGCTTCAGTTCCGGTTCAAAACGGAAAACTGCAACTCGGAACCTGGCAGGGGATTTTTTTCTGCGAATTTGACGGACCACGAAGCAGAAAAGCGTGGGTGACGTGCATTGCGGAAAGCAATGCAAATTGATCTAATTTCTAATTAATCTAATTAACCTAAATAATGACCAAAATCCAATACACCAATTTAGTTTATTTCTTCTTATTTGACATTGGGAATTCTTTAAGTCAATTAGAAATTTGTAATCCATTAATCCAATAATCCAATAATCCATTAATCCCTTCTTCCTATGATCATCGCAATTGACGGAACAGTCGCTTCGGGTAAAAGCACTGCGGCAAAAAAGCTCGCAAAAAAAAATAATTATTTTTACATCAATACAGGGTTGATGTATCGTGGTGTTGCCGCATTCGCACGAATGAATAACATCCCGACAGATAATACTGAAAAGATAGCTGACCTTGCTCACGAGTTAAAACTTGATCTTAAAGACATTGACGGGAAACAACACATTTTTGTTAATGAGGATGATTTAACTGAATTGGCAATCGCACCGGATATCGGTGGTTATGTTTCCGATGTAGCCGACAATCCGGAAGT
>JAOZNZ010000180.1 GCA_029933535.1 bacterium
CACAGCGGCACGAAATGTACGCTGAAAACGCTTTGCATTTCCCTACCAGTGACGGTTTTGATATGATGGTTATGCTGATAGTTGAATGGGCAGTCGACGCGCACCGCGCGCCGGAAGTTCTCGTGAGAGTCGGCGAACAGGGTGCCGATGAAAAATCCAATGAAATTCTTCAGAAAATTGTTGTGCCGGCTTTACGCGGATATGGCAGAATAATAGGTTCTCAATATTCCGCGCCGGAATATATTTCAGGAGTTTCCAGAATCATTTTTCAAAGCAATTTATTCCAACGTGTTCGTTCAATGTGTAATAAAAAGGGCGTTATTATTAAATCTGTACTGATTGGTGATATAGCCGCTCCCGATGAAATCGCGCAGCCAATTCGTGAAAGAGAAATTGCGAAAGAAGAACTTTCAAGAAACCAGGCTAGAATTCTTCGGGCTAAAGCTGATCAATCTCTCGCCCGAATAGATGCAATGATAGATTTGAAAAAATTGAAGGTTGAAGCGGAAACTGATAAGTTACAGACTATTATCGCTGTCTCAAATCTACAAGTTGCCGCTATGCTTGAGCAGGAACAAAAACTCGCCGTCGCAAAAACCGATTTGAAAGCCGCCGCTCTTACGGCTACAGCCGTGAGAAACCGCGGAAAAGCTGAAGCAGAAGTCATTTCTCTTTCGCACGCGGCAAAAGCAGACGCGCTAACAAAATCTGCCAATGCTTTTGGTTCAGGCGATAAACTTTCGAAATATGAATTGACACAAACTCTTGCCGGTAAAATAGACACAGTTTTTACAACTGACGAGAGTGCTATCGGTCAAACACTTAATCCATAAAATTAAATATTCAATAATCAATAAAAAAATAATTATCATGAAAATTAACACTAATAATATTATTAACGTTGGTATTGGTATAGCTGTATCACTGATTATTGCAGTTATTATTCTTGCTGTTATCTGGTCAAGTGTTTTTGTTTATGTCGAGCCGGGAGAAATGGGCGTTCTCGTTAAAAAAAGCGGGAAACCATTGGCACCGGGGCAAATACTTGCTAAACCGGGGCAGCGTGGTATCCAGGCGGAAGTATTAGCCGAAGGACGTCATTTTATCACCCCGTTACTTGATGAAGTGGAAATACAATCTTGTGTTCATATTAAACCGGGAAAAATTGGCGTTGTTACATCTAAAGTAGGTAAAAAATCATATGGTAACAATATCATTGTTAACGATGACGAAAAAGGTATCTGGAAACGTGTGCTGACTCCGGGAATGCACCGCCTGAACCCTTATGGTTATACTGTTGAAACACGCGATGCTGTTGTTATTACTCCCGGCTTTGTAGGATTTGTTACCGCACTGCTTGGAAAGTCTACTACAAATCGTTTTGCGGAATCAGGCGAACGCGGATTAAGGCGTGATGTATTGCAACCCGGGATTTACTATTTGAATCCTTATGAGTTTAAGGTTATCGCCGTTGAAATTGGTATCAATCAGGTTACTTTTGCTCCTCCGTCAGATTTAAATTACGCGCGAAGAACTTACGCTGAAGATGATATGGATAGTTTATCAGAACGTGAAGCCGGTATTAAATATGAACAAAAAAGAAGGAAGAAAAAATCCAAATCAATATTGCCGGGATGGGTTAAGAAATCTTACTCGCGAAAGCAGGCTGCTGAAGCTGAAAAACTGATTGTAGCAAACGCGCAACGGCAGATTTCACAGCAGGGAGTTGAAGTTCAACAAATTATGCAAACCGAACAAGATGAACAGAAAAAAATGCCTGCGGCAATTACTTTCCCGTCAAGTGACGCATTTCCAATTTCACTTGACGCGACTATAGAATGGGAGTTAATGCCTAAAAATGTTGCACAGGTCATGGCGGAATTTGGAAATGTTAAAGCCGTGGAAGACAAAATTATTATTCCTCAAAGTCAGTCAATAGGCAGATTACAGGGCTCCACTTTTAAAGCGAAAGATTTTCTGCTTGGTGAAAGCCGCGAAAAATTCCAGCAGGTTTTCAGAAATTTCCTTTCTAAAATAGGTAAAGAAAAAAATATCGTCGTTCATTCGGCTTTCATTCGTAATATCATTTTGCCGGAAACGCTTTTAGAACCTATTCGCGAACGCTATGTAGCAGTAGAAAAAGAAATGACTGCAAAAGCCTGGGGTAAAACTAAAGAGTCGGCTGGTGAGCTGCAGCGGGAAACTTCGCTTATTGAACAAAGAACTAAAGAAGTTCAGGCTGAAGCCAAAGCGCTTGTTAAAGTTATTGCTGCGGAAAAAACACGCGATCAAGAAAAAATCGCCGCGGAAACAAGAAGAAAAGTCGCTGAAAAACAAGCCGAAATCGCCGGAATTGATGCAAAAAGCACTGTTACTCTCGGTGAAGCTGATGCAGATGTTCTCCGCTGGAACGGTGAAGCTGAAGGAAACGGTTTAAAACTTGAAGTAGACGCTTTGGGAAATCCTGAATCTTATACTCAATACCGTTTGGCAAAACAATTACCAAGAAATATGAAAATAAGTATTGTTCATACTGGTGATGGAACTTTGTGGACAGATTTGGAAAAAACCGTTGGTACAGCCGCAGCAGCAATAATTCTGAAACAGAAACCTGCCAGAATCAGATCATCAACGACGAAGTAAAGCTATGCTCAGTTTTATAATTTACAACAATTTGAACAATTGACCTAATTAATCTAATTACCTAATTAACCTAAACAAGCACCAAACACCAAGTCCCAAACAATAAGAAAGACTAGGAAATTACAAGGAAAAGTCTTTTTGCTTCTTCTATTTTCAACCCCTTTGGTCATTTGATATTGGGATTTCTTTAGAGCAATTAGGTTAATTAGGTCAATTAGAAATTCTTGTCTTGGACAAGTATGATTGATTATATAAAATAAAAATGGTATAATACGCCGAAAATGTGTTATAAACAATAACTTTTACTATGTTAAACTAACTAACTATTACTTTATGAACTCTAAACAACTCTTAGACACTTTTAATTCACCGGGAAACGAATGGAGAGGTAAACCTTTCTGGTCATGGAACGGAAAACTCGATAAAAATGAACTCATTCGCCAAATTCATGTTATGAAAGAAATGGGGATGGGTGGATATTTTATGCACTCAAGAACCGGACTCGCTACAGAATATCTCGGCGATGAATGGTTCGATCTCATTAATGCCTGCACTGATGAAGGCGAAAAGCTCGATCTCGAAGTCTGGCTCTATGATGAAGATAGATGGCCAAGCGGTTTAGCTGGAGGATTGGTTACAAAAGATAAAAAGTACAGAGAACGTTTTATACACATGACAGTTGTTAATCCGGAAGATTTCAAATGGGATAATGATGCTGTAGCTATTTTCATTTGCGAACTTAAAGAAAAAGTTATCTGCACAAATCCGCGACAAATTTTTTCTCCTGATGATGCTAACGCAAATACAGGTGAATCATATCTTATCTTTAAAGTAGAACTTTCCACTGAAAACAGTTTCTATAACGGTACGACTTATATTGATACAATGAATCCCGAAGCAACAGAGGAATTCATTCGCGTTACTCACGAAAAATATAAAGAACATTGCGGTGAAAAATTCGGGAAATCTATCAAAGGAATTTTTACTGATGAACCCAGACGCGCAAATATGTTTTACGCGTTTAAGGGTCAGGCTTCCGGAACTAACACCTCCACCTCATGGACAGATAAAATGCCTGAGGAGTTCAAGAAAAGAATGGGCTATGAATTAATTCCTCATTTACCCGAACTTTTTCTTCGTGTTGACGGTAATGAAGTAGCAAAAATAAAATGGGATTTTGTAGAAGTTACTCAACAATTATTCCTTGATAACTATGCTAAAATATGCCAAAAATGGTGCACTGATAATAATCTCATCATTACAGGTCATATTCTCGAAGAAGGGAACCTTGTTATGCAAACCGCTTTCTGCAGCTCAGCAATGAGATATTACGAGTTTATGGATTATCCGGGAATGGATGAGCTAAGCGAAGGCAGCAGAAAATACTGGGTCGCAAAACAACTTTCCTCGGTAGGGAGACAAACAGGTAAAAAATGGCTGCTCTCTGAATTGTACGGTTGTACAGGATGGCAGGTTAATTTTCAATCGCATAAAGAAATTGGTGACTGGCAAACTCTTTTCGGTGTTAATTTAAGGTGTCATCACCTCTCCTGGTACACTATGAAAGGAGAAGCTAAACGTGATTATCCGGCAAGTATTCTCCACCAATCCGGTTGGTGGAAAGATTATAATGTAGTCGAAACTTATTTTGCGAGATTAGGTGTTATGCTGAATACAGGTGACCCATGCCGCGATCTTCTTGTAATTCATCCTATTGAAAGCGCGTGGAGCCGTGTTGGTGCATACACATTTACAACCGATCCTGTTGTTCAGGATTTAGAAATTAAATTCCGTGAAGTTTTCGATTGGCTTGCAAGCCAAAAAATAGATTTTGATTATGGCGATGAGGAAATGGTATCCCGACTTTATAAAATCAGAAATGATGAAAACAACAATCCAATTCTTGATATCGGGGAAGCTTCATACAGAGGTGTTCTCGTTGCCGGTCTGACAACAATTCGTAAAAGTGTTTTAGACATTCTTAAAAAGTTTTCTGAAGCAGGAGGAAAAGTTGTTTTTGCAGGTGAGCCCCCTGAATATGTGAATGCCGAAAAAACCAACGCGGCAAAACTTTTCGCCGAAACTGTTTCTACAACACCTTTTGACAAAGATGCCATGACAGCCGAGTGCGCGAAATGTATTGTTCATCCGGTAGAAATTTATGATGCACAAACCGGCAAGAAAAATGAGAAGGTTTTTTGTCAATTAAGAAAAAATGATGATGAATATATTTTGACATTACTAAATACTGACCTGGAAAATAAAACAGGGGAAATAAAAGTATCCGTGAAAATTAACCCGGCAGAAATTGTTGAATGGGACTGTTTGTCAGGTGATAAATTCAAAATAAAATCAAACAAATCCGGTGAAAAGGTTGAGTTTATAACCAATCTCGACATATCGGGTTCAAAAGTTTTCGTATTTAGCAATTCAATTGAACAATCAATTCCTGAAAAGGAAACTCTTGAAATTACATCTTCTGACAAAATATCCGGACCGTATGATTATTCATTGAATGAGCCGAACATTTGCGTTCTCGACTTTGCTGAATATAAAATTAATGGCGGTAATTGGCAGCCCGAACTCGAAATTCTTAAAGTCGATCAGGCAATCAGAAAACATTTCGATATCGACCATCGAGGCGGAGATATGATTCAGCCTTGGTACAGAGATAATATGCGTGGTCATGCCAAACCGGTTGCTAAAGGTAAAGTCTCTCTTGCTTTTTCGTTTAATGTTGAAGATATGCCGAATGAGGATTTAACATTTTGTATGGAAGAGCCGCAAAATTTTTCTGTAAAAATCAACGGCAGTGAAATTAACTTCGAAGAAAATCCTGACACATGGATTGACATCTGTTTCAAGAAAACAAAACTACCGGTTTCAATGCTTAATAAGGGTAAAAATCGTATAGATGTTGAAACTGATTTTCACGAAGAAATTGATTTGGAAGCCATTTATATTTTTGGAAATTTCGGTGTAAAGATTGAAGGAAAAAATAAATCCTTGACAACATTGCCTGCGAAACTTAATATTGGCTGCATAACCACTCAGGGACTCCCCTTTTATTCCGGAGCAGTTCGCTATAATTTGCCATTGGAGGGACTTAAAATGGAGGGACGCTGTCCCCAGCGTCCTAATTCTGTGACGAAGTTCATCATTTCCGCACCTGAGAATGAAGGCGCTTTGATAAAAGTTTTTGCAAATGACGAATATGTTGGATGCGCGCCATGGTCACCTTATGAAATTGATATTACTGATGCGGTAAATTCCGGATCCAAAACAATAGAGTTGGAAGTTGTTTTAACAAGAAGAAACACTTTTGGACCGCTTCATTTGATTCCATTAAGAAGTTCTGCATACGGACCGGGACATTTCATAACCGGTGGAGAAAGTTTTTCAGAAAATTATATGCTTTATCCGGCTGGATTACTTGCCCCGCCGGTAGTAAGCCGCACTTCCTAGTGCGAGCATTGGAGTGATGGATATGGAGTGCAGAAATAAAGCTGCGATAGCGGCATTTACTGCGCGGTTGCGAAGCGACCGAAATACTTTGGAATGATGAACGTTTGTACTTAAACTCCCCTCCTAATAATTGGTGGCAAAATAATGAACATGAGTACAGTGTTACTTCGTTGTTGCCAACAAATCATTTTGCCATAAGAAAATTGTTTTGTCAAAATCAGTGGTTTATTATTAATTACTGATTCTCACTAATCTGCACTTATTTAATTCACTTAACATCAATTTTAGGCAGCAACGAAGTAACATGTACTCATGGTCACAATTTATATCAATTGACGTTAAAAGTGTTTTGATTATTCGTGTCTTTTCATTTTTCCTTTACATATATCACCGGAAATGATATAATTTAATAAATGTTGAAAATGATCTTATTAAAAACGCATTATCGCTCATGAAACCTACTGTTTACATTGAGACAAGTGTTATAAGTTATCTCACTTCAAGACCAAGTAGAGATTTAATTATCGCGGCGCATCAGCAAATTACTCAAGATTGGTGGGATCAGTTACATTTATTGATT
>JAOZNZ010000181.1 GCA_029933535.1 bacterium
ATAATTTCAGGCGATCCTGCTTCGTGGTTGTATGTTGACGGCTGATTGTGAGCGAAGAACTGATCAACATCGCCCATATTTCTGCGTGCGATTTCATAACCGTTCAAATATGCAATAAATCCGTCATCATAATCAACAGTTAATGTTAAAGAATTTGTTATTGCAGTTGCAGTAAAAGGCTGCCTTATATAAAGAGAATAAGCAATGTTTTGAATATTAACAATTGTCGCGTCATCTCCATCACCGTAACCAAGACCGCCCGGTCCCTGACTCCATGAAGAATCGTTGAAATCTGAATCGCCCCATAAAATGTGAAGCGGATTTGGTTCTGTTAAACGAGGATCAACCATTCCGCCGGAAGGTTCAGCTAGTCCAACGAAATAATTCCAGGTGTCAGAATTATTAACGAGATGAATTTCCGGTGAGCTGTTTATATAAAGGTTGGCAAAAATTGCCATTGGATTATCTGTGCCTTTATTGTGAAGTTGTATAGCGATAATATTTGTTCCTTCAACAAGCACATCAGAAGAATCAGGGAAATAAATATTTTCCGGAGTTCCTGAACCGTGAGTATTAAAAGCAGACTGGTCGTGAAAGCCGAAAGCATCTGCCGGCCCCATATTTTTTCTTGCGATTTCTTTACCGTTAACAAACGCGATAAAACCATCATCATAATCAACCTGCAATCGCAAGGAGTCGGTTTTTGCCGCATTGGCTGCGGAAACAATAAATTTTTGTCGAATGTAAAGAGTTTCAGTTTTGCCTTGAAGATCAGTTTGAAGATCAGTACCTAAACCGCCAACGCCGAAGCCGAACCCTCCGTCACCTGATTTCCATGAAGAGTCATCGAAGTTGATATTCATCCATGGAGCTCCACCACCCGGTTGTGGGTAGTCATTGTTAGAATAATTTAATATTCTATCAGAAGATGCTGCAGCGATTTCATTAATAGATACTGCGGCAAAAGAATTTGTCACAGAAATTGCAGTATAAATAAGAGTAAATAATTTTAGTATTTTCATAAATTAGTAAATTTTGTATTTTCATAGTGTTATTACTATATTATTATACACAGTTTCCTGTTAAGCGTCAAGAAGAAACCCAATTCCGGCGACTAAATCAAAGAATTATAAATTATTAATAAAGCTATTAAAATTAAAAAGATTGATTTAGCCACAAGGGCTATCCTCGGCACGCCACGAACTACGTTATAAAAGACTTGGCGTATACATATACGCCTGCGCCTTCCAAGCCTTGTTCGTGGCATACCGGGAATAGTCGCCGGAATTGGGATGAATTGAAACGATTGAAATGATTGAAACGGTTGGAACAATTGAAACGATTGAAACGATTGAAACGATTGGAATCGCCTTGACAAAATCTAATGAATTCAATATAATCTGTGTCCAACTTATATTTTGATAACAATTTTACCAAAACTCAAAACATGAACGAGAAAGAAAATAAAAAGCTCTATAAACAGCTTGATGAACTGATTCAGAAAAATAAAGATCTTCCCGGACCTCTCATTCAAATTCTTCATGGCGCGCAGGGAATTTTCGGTTATCTTCCAATTGATGTTTTAAATTATGTGGCTGAAAAACTTGAAAAACCAAGCAGCGAAGTTTATGGTGTTGCGACTTTTTATCATTTGTTTCACCTCAAACCAAAAGGTAAATACCAGTTTAAAGTTTGTCTTGGAACAGCATGTTACATTCGTGGCGGACAAATGCTTGTAGATGTTATTAAAGAAGATCTCGGTATTGATATGGGTGAAGTAACAGAAGATATGATGTTTAGTCTTGAAGCAGTACGATGCATCGGCGCCTGCGGACTTGCGCCCGTTATGATGGTAAACGACAAAGTTTATGATAAATTAATTTCGCCGGCGAAGGTGCGTGCGGCTATAAATGAATATAAAAATATAGTGGCGGAAGATAGTAAACAGTCCGCGTAGTAATTTCACATCGGAAGTGTAATGTACGAGTTATCGCTATTTGTACTTGATCTTGTGCAGAATTCTATAACAGCCGATGCGAAACTTATAAAGATATGGCTCTTTGAATTTGAATCCGAAAACTTCGTAACCGTAACTGTAGCGGATAACGGTAAAGGAATGTCGGAAGAAGTTATTATTAAAGCGATTGACCCGTTTATGACTTCAAAATCCGAGCGGAAGAAGAAAATAGGATTAGGGTTGCCGTTTTTTAAGCAGCTTATTGAAAGTTGCGAAGGAAAATTCAGGATAAAATCCAAATCGGGAATCGGAACGGTTGTAACAGGAAGTTTTCCTTACAATAATATTGATCAACCGCCGGTAGGTGATCTTGAAGATACGATATTAAATCTTGTGATAGCAAATCCGGGGATAGATTTTCTGTACACAAGAGCAAATGATAAAAATAAAAAGGTATTTGACACACGACCCGTCCGCAAGATGCTTGGTAATGATGCGGAATTAATGTGGCAAAGCGCAGAAATGATTAAATGGTTCAGAAATGAATTAAAAAGATAGCTGGTAGATGGTAGTTAGTAGTCGGTAGTAGAAACATTTAACTTTCAACCTAACTTAATGCAAATCCCCCAAACCCCCTTTAAAAAAGGGGGAATAAACATTTAAACCTTAAAACAGAAGAAAATGAAACTTGACGAATTAAAAGCAATCAGAGAGAAAGCATCAGCAAAAATAGAAAAACGTAATGCTGATGCCTCGCAATCAGAGTGGAAAATCGTTGTAAGTATGGGTACCAGCGGAATCCTTTACGGCGCAAGAGAAATTATTAAAAAAATAATAGAAGAGGCTGAGAATCTTGAACTTAATGTTCTTGTAACTCAGTCAGGAAGTTTCGGTCTTGATGATATAGAACCCGTATGCGCAATATATCACAATGATGAAAAAGTAGTTTACGGCAAGCTTAAGCCGGAAATGATAAGAGAACTTCTTGAAACACAAATTGTGAACGGAAATATTTTAACTTCATATCGTGTCGCTGTCCCGGGGGATGTCGGCAATAAACCAGCTTCGGAGTAGAAATGGCTACAGCACGTTTGAGAGTACTAATTTGCACAGGTAAGGTTTGTGAGAAAAAAGGCGCTTCGGCAGTCGAATCAGCTTTAATATCAAGGCTCGTTCAGTTCGGCCTTAATGACGAAATTAAAGTTTCCGCAGCCGAAGATTGCGTGGGCTATTGTAAACAAGCCCCCGTTATGATGATTTATCCCGATAACATCCTTTATGGTAAAGTTAAAGTCGAGGATGTAGAGGAAATCGTTGAAGAACATTTTCTTAAAGGCCGACCTGTTAAACGTTTGATTGATGACTCGCTTGACGCGAAAGATGTTATCGATAATATGCGCAAATCCAACTTTTTTAAGGGTCAGGAATTACGCATCGTAATGGAAAACGCCGGTGTAATTAATCCGGAATCAATCGATGAATACATTGGCCGTGACGGTTATCTGGCTCTCGGTAAAGCAGTTACTGAAATGACGCCGGAAGAAGTCGTGGACGAAATTACACGTTCCGGTCTGCGCGGCCGAGGTGGAGGTGGATTTCCTACCGGTGTTAAATGGGGCTTTGTTGCTAAAGCAGAAGGCGAGAAAAAACATGTCGTCTGTAATGCTGACGAAGGTGACCCGGGCGCGTTTATGGATAGAAATATCCTTGAAGGTGATCCGCATCGCATTATCGAAGCGATGGCAATTGCCGGTTATGCTATTGGTTCCGACCATGGTGTAGTTTACTGCCGCGCTGAATATCCGCTTGCGATTGAGCGGATAGAGTTAGCGGTTGTACAGGCAAAAGAAATGGGACTTCTCGGTGACAATGTTTTTGAGACTGATTTTTCATTTGACATTGAACTGCGTGTAGGCGCGGGAGCGTTTGTCTGTGGTGAAGAAACAGCGCTTCTTCGTTCAATCGAAGGAAAACGCGGTCAGCCGACACCAAAACCTCCTTTCCCTGCTATTTCCGGATTATGGGGAATGCCGACACTGATTAATAATGTAGAAACTTTCGCGAATATCTGTCCTATTATTAGAAAAGGCGCAGATTGGTTTGCTTCTATCGGAACTGAAAAAAGCAGAGGTACTAAAGTCTTCGCCCTTGCGGGAAGAATTAGAAATACAGGTATCGTTGAAGTTCCTATGGGAACAACGCTCCGCGAAATCATTTTTGAAATTGGCGGCGGTATCCCGGATGGTAAGCAGTTTAAAGCTGCTCAGACAGGTGGTCCTTCGGGTGGATGTATTCCTCGTGAACATCTTGATATTCCAATGGAATACGATTCGCTGAAAGAAATCGGTTCTATGATGGGATCAGGTGGTCTCGTTGTTATGGACGAAGATACTTGTATGGTTGACGTCGCAAAATTCTTTATGGAATTCTGCGTAAGTGAATCCTGCGGAAAATGTCCGCCATGTCGTGTTGGTACTAAACAACTTTACGATATTGTTGATCGCATTACTAAAGGTAAAGGTGCTATTGAAGATCTTGAAAAATTGGAAGAACTTTCGGAAATGATGAAGCAAATGAGTCTTTGCGGACTAGGACAATCAGCTCCTAATCCAATTCTTTCCACAATTCGTTTCTTCAGAAATGAATATGAAGATCATATCTTAAGAAAAAAATGTAAATCAGGCGTTTGTCAGGCTCTCTTTACTTCGCCATGTGAAAACGCGTGCCCGTGTAATGTAGATGCTGCCGGTTATGTCCAACTTGCAGCGGAAGGTAAATTTTATGAAGCTCTTGAACTTCATAGAGAAAGAAATCCTCTACCGGCAATCTGCGGACGTGTTTGTCATCATCCTTGTATGGATAAATGCCGTCGTGGTCAGACTGATGAATCGATTAATATTCGAGCTATAAAACGTTATATCTCAAATTTTGAGAAAGAATTAACTGTAAAACCAATTACTCCCACAAAAGAGAAAGTTGCTATCGTGGGTACCGGTCCGGCAGGATTAACTATAGCATATTTTCTTGCCAAGAAAGGATATGATGTAACAATTTTTGAATCTATGCCTTATCCGGGCGGAACTTTACGATTTGGTATTCCTGCTTACAGATTGCCTCGTGAAGTTATCGACCAGGAAGTCAAATTGATTACTGACCTGGGAGTTAGAATTGTTTACGGTGTCCGTGTAGGTCTGAATATTTCTCTGGACAGGCTGCAGGAACTCGGCTATAAAGCCGTTTGCATCGCTATCGGTGCTCGCGTAAGTTATCTCCTTGGAGTTAACGGTGAACATCTTGCCGGAGTGATGGGCGGTATGGATTTTCTTAATAAAGTAAATATTGGTTTCCCGATTCAGGTGAAAGGGAAACGCGTTGTAGTTGTTGGTGGTGGAAATACCGCTATGGACGCGGCAAGAACAGCACTTCGAATGGGCGCTAAAGAAGTTCGTGTTCTTTACAGACGTCTTAAAGAAGATATGCCCGCACTTAAAGAAGAAATCGAAGAAGGAATTAATGAAGGTATTAAATTTACTTTCCTTGTTAATCCGGTTGAAGCGATCGGTGAAGACGGACACGTTGTGAAAATGAAATGCGTTCGTATGAGACTTGGAAGTTATGATGATACAGGCAGAAGAAAAACTTCCGTAATCGAAAATTCTGAATTCGAGCTCGATGTTGATCTCGTAATACCGGCTATCGGCCAGGAACCCGAAACGAATTTTGCCGAAGTTGAGAAAAACATTCTTATTGATCCTAAATATAGAACTTTCGTTGTTGATGAAGAAACTCATATGACAAATATTCCGGGGATTTTCGCGGCAGGTGATGACAGCACAGGACCGGCGATGGCGGCAGACGCTATCGGTGACGGTCAGGTTGTAGCCGGAGCTATTGACCGATATCTTGGTGGTGATGGAGTTTTATGGGAAAAACGTAAAGAAATTATCCCGACTGATTCTTATAACGATGATGATTACGTTGAAACAAGAAAAGAATTTGAGCAGTACGTTCTGCCTACAGAGGAACGCTTTAACAAGTCAACAATTGAAGATTTCGTTGAAGTTGAACGCGGATTCAGTCGTGACCAGATAATTGAAGAAGCAAGACATTGTTTGCATTGCGATAAAGCGTCATTATCCTGCACGAATGAGGACATCTAAATAACTTTAAGTATTTAAATGAATAAGCAATTGGCACTATTATGAAAAAAGAAAAAATTACTATCACTATTAATGGGAAAGAAGTAGCAGCTTATGCCGGAGAAACTATTCTCGATGCGGCTAAACGAGCAGAAATTTATATTCCTACTCTTTGCCACCATCCACTACTGTCTAATTCTGGCGCATGCAGAATGTGCGTTGTTAAAATCGAAGGCACAGGGAGACAGAATCTGAATTCATCTTGTACAACTCCGGTTAATGAAGGAATGGTAGTTACAACTGAATCTCCTGAAATCAAGAAAATGAGAAGATTAAATCTCGAACTTATCTTCTCTGAAAGAAATCATCAGTGCCCATTCTGTGAAAAAAGCGGGAATTGTGAATTGCAGGCCGTAGCTTACAGACTCGGTATGGATTATGTCCGTTTCCCTTTCCTATGGCCTAAAAAAGAAGTTGACGCAAGTCATCCTGACATAATTCATGATGCTAATAGATGTATGCTTTGCGGTAGATGCGTTCGCTCGAGTGAAGAAGTTGATAAAAAAGGA
>JAOZNZ010000853.1 GCA_029933535.1 bacterium
GATGTTCGATGTTCGATGTTCGATGTTCGATGTTCCCCTCCTTACCAAGGAGGGGTGCCCAAAGGGCGGGGTGGTTCTCCATTATTCCAGCAATCCATCATTCCATTATTCCAATAATCCAGCAATCCATTAATAAACTGCAAGCAAGATGCTTGCATTACTATTTAATTCTTAAAACTATGCACCGGCGCCGGAATTCTTCCTCCACGCGAAATAAATTCATCACATGAAAAAGTATTCACACGCATGATCGGCGCTTCACCAAGCAACCCACCGAAGGAAACTTTATCACCCACTTTTTTCCCTGATACAGGAATAATTCTCACTGCAGTAGTTTTATTATTAACCATTCCAAGAGCCATTTCATCGGCAATAATTCCTGAAATTGTTGATGCAGGCGTATCGCCCGGTATTGCAATCATATCAAGTCCTACCGAGCAAACGCAAGTCATTGCTTCAAGTTTTTCAATTGTAATCGCGCCTTTTTCCACGGCATGAATCATACCTTCATCTTCCGAAACCGGGATGAACGCGCCTGAAAGTCCACCGACATGTGAAGAAGCCATAATTCCGCCTTTTTTTACAGCGTCATTCAATATTGCAAGAGCTGCTGTTGTGCCGCTTGCACCAACGATTTCCAGTCCCATTTCTTCCAGAATTCTTGCGACGCTGTCCCCTATTTCAGGAGTTGGTGCGAGAGACAGGTCAATAATTCCAAAAGGAACATTTAGTCGTTTTGAAGCTTCTTCAGCTACGAGTTGTCCCATTCTTGTGATTTTGAAAGCGGTTTTTTTGATTCGGTTTGCAATTTCGTCTATAGTAGCTCCTTTCATATTTTTTATGGAACTGTGAATCACTCCGGGACCGCTTACACCGACACTAATTTGGCATTCAGGTTCACCGGGACCGTGAAAAGCGCCTGCCATAAAAGGATTATCTTCGGGTGAATTACAAAACACGACAAGTTTAGCACAACCAATACTGTTATTTTCCGCGGTAAGTTCAGCTGTTTTTTTTATAATTATTCCAACATCACGAACAGCATTCATATTTATCCCGCTGCGAGTGGTAGCAAGGTTAAGTGACGAGCAAACCCTCTCGGTTGAAGCAAGAGCTTCGGGAATAGAATCAACTAATTTCTGATCACCCTTTGTGCATCCTTTTTCTATCAAAGCGGAAAAACCACCTATGAAATTAACACCTGTTTCACGGGCAGATTTATCCAAAGCTTTTGCAAAACAAACGTAATCACTTGCGTCAGATGATTCCGCAACCAAAGCTATTGGTGTAACTGCGATTCTTTTATTAATGATAGGAATCCCGTATTCCTGAGAAATTTCCTCTCCTGTTTTCACGAGATTCTCCGCGTATTTTGTTATTTTTTCATAAATGTTTTCGCACGTGGAGTTGGCAGATCCGGTAGAGCAATCACGCAGGGAAATCCCCATTGTAATTGTACGAATATCGAGATGTTCATGACTGAACATTTTAATAGTTTCTTGAATTTCGCTATGAGAAAAAAGCATGGATAAGAATGGATTGTTAAAATTTCTAATTGCTCTAATTAACCTAATTGATCTAAAGAATAACCAATGAACAAAACCCAAAAGATGATATTCTTCGTTTGTTTATTTCTTTTTATTGTATTTTGGGATTTGATTAGGTTAATTAGAAATTAGGTCAATTAGGTTAA
>JAOZNZ010000854.1 GCA_029933535.1 bacterium
CTTTGAACCGAATAATATCCAACCGGAAAAGGTTGGAATTCTTTGATAATTGGATATACATTTCTTATCCTTTCGACTTTTGACCTTAAACTTTAAATATAGGAGTGAATATGCACGAATATGAAATTAATGTAGATTGGATAAATACACCTAACGCAATTATGAAAGATGGAAAATTGCCGGAAATCGAAGTTAATGCCCCGGCTAATTTCGGTGGACCTGATGATGTGTGGTCGCCTGAACATTTATTTGTTTCGTCTATAGCGTCATGCACAATGCTTTCGTTCATGTATTTTGCTGAACAGAGAAAAGTGGAAGTGAAATCTTATGAAAGCAGCGCGAAAGGAATTCTTAATAAAGGAGCTAATGGATTTGAATTCGAAAGTGTTATTGTTAACGCAAAAGTGGAAGTTCCTGAAGAGCAAGCATCAAAAATACAAAAACTGGCTGAAATGGGTGAAAAATATTGCCTCGTGTCTAATTCTGTGAAATGTAAAATCGAATTTAATGTGTCTCTAAAATAATATGATGAACCTTGGATTGTAAATAGAAATTAACCAATTTCAATTTCATCCTGACAAAACAAACAAATGGAGAAAATATGATGAAAATTGGTGTACCTGTGACCAATGGTGTTGTAAGCAGCCACTTCGGACATTGTGAAAAATTTTATGTCGCTGATATCGTTGATGGAAAAATCGAGAATCCTAAAATGCTGACTCCGCCGCCGCATGAACCCGGCGTTATTCCTAAATGGCTTGGCGAAAAAGAAGTGAATTTAGTACTCGCCGGTGGAATTGGTTCACGAGCAGTCGGCCTTTTTGAAGGATTTGGAATGAAAGTAATAATAGGTGTTCCATCTGACAAACCGGAAATCATTATTAATGATTATCTAAATGGAATACTTAAATCCGGCGAAAACGCATGTGATCATTAATACTTGCTTGAGGACCGGACGCTAAATTGCTTTGACGATTCATATTTTATCTTCCAAAAGCTCGTAACACTTACTCGCGGATGCATCGGTTTGCAAATGTAGCTGCGGTGAGCTAAGCGAGCCGGTGGATTGATCAGCTTCTTTCCTGTAACTTGATTTTCATGTTATATTGTAGTATAATATATCCGCTTTACTTGTTCCGGTATATTATTCATATAATCTTAACGAAGAAGATCATGAAAAAAATACTCGCTCTCGCAGCAGCAATTCTTATCTGTTTCTCAGCTTACGCTCAGGAAGGCGACTGGACTAATTTTCTTTATATAACAACTTATGGAGATTCTAATTTCTGGACTGCCTCAGACAGCTTTGACGGCGGAACAGACTCGAATTCGTTTAATCATCCACAAGGTGTTCTGGCAACTACAAGCGCTGTTTATATTGCCGATACAGGTAATTAAAGGACTTATAGATTTTGATGGATTCCTCTTATTTGCTACTGCTGACGATTCGCAAAATCAGTATCTAATATCTGATGAAGCAGGTTATATTATCGGAAAATTCGGTACAGATGTTATAGGTGGTTCTATTCCTCCATCGCCTTTGGAAGGAGAATTCGCTTATCCTTACAACTTAGCTAAAGTAGACAATTTTGTTTTTTGCGCGGATTACGGCAACAACCGCATTTCTATGTGGAAGAAAAATTAACTCCCTGTTTTTGATTATCCAAAAAAAAATTACTTTGAAGT
>JAOZNZ010000855.1 GCA_029933535.1 bacterium
TGGAAGCCTGTTATTCTTAACACGAGTTGTTCTCGTCGCCGCACTCGGCGGATTGCTTTTCGGATACGATACCGCGGTAATCGCGGGAGCAATCGGATTTCTTAAAACTCACTTCGTATTATCGCCTGCGATGAAAGGATGGGCAGCTTCATGCGCACTCGTTGGTTGCTTTCTTGGGCTTACCATTTCCGGACCGTTAAACGACAGGTTCGGAAGAAAAAACGCGCTGATAGTTGCTGCATGCTTATTCCTGATTTCTGCTGTTGGTTCTGCTTTTCCTCGCTCGCTTACGGAATTCGTAATCTATAGAATTATTGGCGGATTCGGGGTTGGTATCGCTTCAATGACAAGCCCGATGTATATTGCTGAAATCAGTCCGGCGAGAATTCGCGGCCGTATGGTCTGTCTTAACCAGCTTGCGATTGTTTCAGGAATGCTTATAGTTTATTTTGTTAATTATTATATTACCGGTCATGGAGAATGTATAGATCAGCAAGCTGGAATAACTGTAGATCCTGATAAATGGAATGTTGTTTCAGGATGGCGATGGATGTTCGGTTCAGAATCCATCCCTGCGGTTGCTTTGCTGGTTCTGATGTTTTTCGTTCCAAAAAGCCCGCGATGGCTTGCCAAACAAGGTCAATCCGATAAAGCATTTAAAATTCTTGCCCGTGTTGACGGTGAAGATTTTGCGAGAACAGAAATGTCGGAAATTAATAATGCAATTGCGGAAGAAAGTCCTTCAATTAAACAATTACTCAATCCGGGAATGAGAATTGCCTTATTTATAGGAATTGCTCTCGCAGTTTTACAGCAGGTTGTCGGTATCAATGTTTTCCTTTATTACGCTCCGGAAATTTTTAAATCCGTTGTTGGTACAAAAACAGATATCGCGATGATGCAGACTGTTGTTGTCGGCGGTGTTAATTTAGTGTTTACAATTATTGCTATCTGGTCAGTTGACAAACTCGGACGAAAACCTTTGATGTATATCGGTTCAGCGGGAATGGGAGTTTCCCTTGTCGCGGCAGGTCTGGCCTTTGTTTTTCATCAAACAGGTATATTCGTTCTAATTTGCGTTCTCGGATATATTGCTTCGTTTGCCATGTCGGTAGGTCCGGTTGTCTGGGTTATTCTTTCGGAAATTTTCCCGACAAAAATTCGTGGTCGTGCAATGGCGATAGCCACATTTTTTCTATGGGTTGCGAATTATATTGTTTCCCAGACATTTCCAATGATGAATGAAAACAAATTTTTAATAGAAAAATTTAATCATGGATTTCCGTTCTTTATTTATTCGATTTTTTGTGTTGTTCTTATCATTGTAGTCTGGAAATTCGTTCCGGAAACTAAAGGTAAATCACTCGAAGAAATCGAAAAATTCTGGAAAAAGTAAAAAACCACGAAGCACACAAAAAATTTAATCACGAAGACTTTAACCACGAATGGACACGAATAGACACTAATAAAAAAACACAAATTGAATTATAAAACTACATTACAAATCTTTTAAATACAATAAATAAAAATTCTCATGGTAAAAACAGTATGGGAAAAAAATAAACTAAAACGAAACAATAAATTTAATTATTCGTGTTTATTGGTGTTCATTCGTGGTTAAAAAAATATTCGTGGTTAAAATTAATGTTCATTAGTGTCTAAACATAAGGAGAAATTATGACAAG
>JAOZNZ010000856.1 GCA_029933535.1 bacterium
GCTCTTTATTCGTTGAAATCCCCCTAACCCCCTTTAAAAAAGGGGGACTATCCTGCCCTCTAACCTCTGACCTCTGACCTCCGTTCTCTGTCCTCCCTGACACCTGACACCTGACACCTTTACTCGCTTCGGGTCGAAGCGAGCGACTGTCCGTCATCCCCATCACCAAAGATTTATATTCATTGATTCCCGGCGCTGTTCCAAAAAAGTCACCCAACGGCGACCAAACAGCCGGCAACTTTTGATTATCCCAATTAATGCTTATGGTCAACTGTCTAAGCAAATCATTATAATTCTTATGTTTCGGGATTTGAATTTTTAAAGCCGTAATTGCACGCTTGCCGTCAATCTTCAAGATTTGTGATTTTCCGGGTTGAATAATCCATGTTTTAACCTCTTCTTTAAAATTTTTATATTTAAGGGGATTATCTCCAAGATGCGTGGTTAAAATTTCATTCGCTTTATCAAGAGCTTTATTTTCCTCAGACGAAAGCTTCATTTTAAAAGTCTGAATTTTTGTATCTTTAGGAAAAACAGTATAATTAAAATGATAATATTGTCCCCATAAATTTGTGCCCTGCCCGGGAATTTTAGCTTTTGTCATAATTTTACATGATTTTTGGAATGAAATCGGAGTATAATTATTCAATCCTCTCGCAACTTCATAAACTAAACCTTTTCTGTTAAAAGGAACAATTTTCCCGCTAAAATAATCTTTCCATGGAAGATTAATAACAAGTTTACCGTCAAGATATATTTCAATCTTACCATCCGCAACTAATGCCGCCCACATTCTCCAAATAACGCCCGGTCCTTTGATATCTGCTAATACAGAATATTCACCTTCTTTTCTTACTAAGCCGACACTATCGATATTAGCATTCCAATCAATATAGGCATCTGATTTTTCATCATATTTAGTTCTTCTGTCATAAGAAGAAAAAAGAGCTCCTTTCTCTCCTTTTTCAGGGAGATTAGCAAGAGCCGGAAGGTCATAAATTTTAGAAATTATATCTTCATAAGTTAAAGTTTGACTTTCTGCATAGAATGTAAAAGACAAGAAAAATAATATTGATAATAAAGTTTTCAATTTTTTTGGATTTAAAATAAAGCTTTTCACAAGTTTTCCTTTTTTAAAGTTACAATTTAAATCACATCAAATATCGATTTTGTATCAAACAAACAAAATCAAACATTTAAATAATACCATATTTTTAAAAATATTTCAAGCCCTTTTCAATTTTTTAACTCACTTCACCATCGCCGCGACAGATCAAAAATTCGTTAAAGCGAATGCTGAAATTCAAGGAGATACTGTTGTTATTTCAAATCCAAAATCATAAATCACCTAACGAAGTAACGTGTATTATCACGTTCAATCCAAAATAGAGTATCGGTAAATTATTGATAACTATATTGACAAAAAATTTCGTAACAGATAAAATAATAAACAACTTTTGAAAATATTAAAATTTACAAAACGGCTTTATTATGTCAAAAAAAACAAAAACAGTTACTTTTCGAAAAAGTGCGTTTTTGCATAACGCTAATTTCTACGTTACTAATCCTTCAATTCCGAAAGTCATTCCTTTTCATAAACATGAATATGGTGAATTAGTTTTTATTCTTGGAGGGTCGGTTGTTCATATAACTGAAGATGGAGAGTCCATATTAGAACGCGGAGT
>JAOZNZ010000857.1 GCA_029933535.1 bacterium
TTACACTTCTACAACTCATCCCGCAAATACAAACCGGATAGATGATTTCTTTGTATCAGCAGGAACAGATTTAGGACCTACTCGCGGAATTTGGCCGTTTTATGATTATAGCAATCGATTATCGGTAATTGACCGGCCGTATATTTCGCATGAGTTAGGCCAGCCGGCAATGTATCCTGATTATAACGAAATCTCAAAATATACCGGTCATCTAAAACCGAAACATCTCGAAGTTTTCCGGCAGCGGCTTGATGATAATCACATGCTTGACCTGGCGGAAGATTTTCGACGTGCTTCCGGCGGGCTCCTCGTGGAAATTTATAAGGAGAACATTGAAGCCCAGCTTCGCACGCCTAATGTGGCAGGCTACCAGCTTTTGGATCTTCAGGATTATCCTGGGCATGGACTTGCTGTAATCGGAATTCTCGATTCTTTTCTTGATTCAAAAGGTTTAATTTCACCGGAAGAATTTCGCCGGTTTCATAGCCCGGTTGTTCCGCTTATTCGGATGCGCGGCTTCACCTGGACTTCCGATGAAACTTTTTCCTGTACTGCAGAAGTGGCTAATTACGGTAAATCAAATCTCGTAAACCGGCAATTTGTCTGGGAGTTAAAATACACTAATGGAACCGTTGCCGCTTCGGGTAATTTTAATCCAAAAAATTTCCCGGCTGGCGAATTGAATTCTATCGGCAGCATTTCTACAAGTCTTGGAATGATAACTCAACCAGAACAACTTTTTGTAGAAATTTCTTTGCCGGGAACTGATATTATTAATTCCTGGAAAATTTGGGTTTATCCGAAAATTGATATTGAATATCCCGATGATGTTATTATTTCTACTGCATGGAATAAAGAAATTCAGGATGCTCTTGTTGACGGCGCCAGAGTTCTTTTGCTTGCCGGTGAAGAGGATTTGGAAAAGTTTGAAGACGCGCGATGGTTGCCCGTTTTCTGGTCTTATCAATTATTTACAACTCAACCAAAAACTATGGGTGCGCTGATTGACGAAACCCATCCCGCGCTTGCTGAATTTCCAACGGAATACTTTAACGATTGGCAATGGAGAAACTTGCTTGACAGTTCTACGGCGATGGATTTAGAAGTCGCGCCGACAAATTTCCTGCCTTTTGTCCAATATGTACCGGACTTCAACAGCAACCAGAAACTCGCCGCTATTTTAGAAGCAAAAGTCGGAATGGGAAGGCTGATTATCTCTACTATTGATCTTCAGAATAATTTGGGAAATCGGTTGGAGGCGAAACAACTACTCCACAGCCTGTTGACTTACATGCGCTCCGATGACTTTTTCCCTGAGCAGTCGCTCGAAACGAACACTCTCAATCAACTATTGAAAATTACCGATTCTGATTCTTCTGAAAAACTTCAGGGGCTTATTTTTAAAGATACTTTTGAAAATGTTCCGGGAACCGTAAATATTAATACCGGATATTCCAATCCGGGAAGGCAAAGCGGTATCATTTCTCCAAAAAATTATATTGAAGGAGACGACCCTGCCCAGGGAACAGGAGGCGTTAATCTGATTAGCGATGGCGAAGTTAAGCAGCTTGGCATGGGAGCTTATTTTTCCCCGAACCACAATTTTACCGACATCGGTAAAAACTTTGTTGTTGAGTGCGACGCGAAAATCGGGGGTACGTTTCTCGATTTGATTGTCGGAAGCT
>JAOZNZ010000182.1 GCA_029933535.1 bacterium
AAAATATCCAACAAAATAAGCTACATTGCTTATCCCGTTAGAATCACATTGAGAAAGTATTATATCAGATACATAATAAAATAGCAACCCTAAGTCAATTTTAATGATAATTGCAACTCAAACAAGAAAATACAGACGGAAAGGTGAGAAAGTGAGAACTCTGATGGAACAAAAATTCCACAGGGCAAGGGGTCATAAGCGCTAAGTTAAGAAAAAAAATTAAATAATCAATAAGAAATTTTCAATATTCAAGTAAAAAACGCTGTAACTCCGATTGTTAAAGGGTATTACACTTTTTCAGTTGAATATTTCTTGTTGAATATTCTTCGGTTTAAAGTGCTAAAATATGCTTATTTTAGCGCTTATGGGGCAAGGGGTGCGAAGGTGTTACTTTTAACTATTAACCATTAACTATTAACCACTAACCATTAACCACTAACCATTAACTATTAACTAATCACTGTTCCCCTCCTTGTCGAGGAGGGGTGCCCAAAGGGCGGGGTGGTTCACCCCTTCATTCCTGTCAGCGTAATTCCCTGGATAAAATATTTCTGTGCAAAGAAGAAAATTATTATCACCGGTAACGTCATTAAAAATGACCCCGCCATCATCATACCGAAATTTCCTCCCGCCTGAACATTCAGCGAAAACAATCCTAACGAAAGCGGATATAAACGATGGTCACTTAAATATATCAACGGACCCATAAAATCATTCCATACACCCATAAAAGTAAAAATTGCAATTGCTGCCATAGTAGGTTTAATTAAAGGAAGAACAACATTCCAGTAAATTCTTAAAAATCCGCAGCCGTCTATTTTGGCTGCATCTTCGAGATCGTTTGGAATCCCCTTCATAAATTGTCTTAGAAGAAAAATATAAAAAGCGTTTCCGCAGAAAGAAAAAACCCATAAAGGCTGCAATGTGTTATACCAGCCAAACCATTTCATAATTATGAAACCAGGTATCATTGTAACCTGCGCAGGAATCATAAGCGTGGCAAGCAGAAGAAGAAAGAGTGAATCTCTTCCCGGCCATCTTAATCTCGAAAATGCGTAAGCAACAAGAGTGGATGAGAAAAGCGTACCGATAATATTTAAAATAACCAGGAAAGCGCTTGTGCCAATATATCTCCAGAAAGGAATGTATTTGAATGTAGAAATATAATTCCTGCTAAGTTTACCCCACCATGCCTGAGTTTTTGTACTTTGCTTAAGATGAATGGTTACTTTGATTTTATTTTCACCTAAATCAAATTCCGGACCTTCATCTTTCAATTTCATTTTAATCCATCTTTGAATTTTTATTTCATCATCCTGTTTGCTTGGCTTCTGCCAAAGAACACCTGCCCAGGCATAATCAAACAAATACACAGGTTCAGTTGAAATATATTTTTTTCCCCCCCCGATAATTTCTGCATATAAACGATGCCACGAATCATCAGGACGGTATGCAAGTGAATATTGCAGGAAGTTGGTAGCCGGAAACGGAAGAGAAAATTCCGCCTGAAAAGAAACTTCGTTAGTCTTTTCAAAACTATAATAAATATTCGCATAAGCTAATGATTGATCTTTCTGCTCTTTTAGTACTGCTGCTTCCGGATTCAATGAACTCCATATTGACGTGATAGGTGTTCCTAAGTTAAGATTATATACCATCATGTCTTCATCACGAACACGGCTTAATCTTATAGAAAACTTTCGGTGGCATTGGTCGAGAATCGCATTGATCTCTTTCTTTCTCGTTGCACGTTCAGCAATTAATTCAGGATTAAGTGTCAAATTTGTCCAATAAGTATCAGGGGTAACAGCAACAAGTCGTTTCCACAAACCCTGAGTGATTTCTTTTTCAGCATTATCTTTGAATCTTCCGGGAAGCTGAAGATTAGCATTTGTAACAGCTGAATAAATTATTGTCGATAATGATTCCTTTAATCTGTCATAATCTTTTTGACTGACTTCTTCAGGCCTTGACGGTTCGGAAAATTCACTTGTATCAATATATGGCGAGATTAATACAGGCTTGGGTGCGCGGGGAAATAAAGTTCTTTGTTCACCGAACATTTCACGGTCAACCTTTCCGCTTGCTGCTATCATCCAAATAAACGGGAAAGAAAACATTACAGCAAGAGCGATCAGGAAACTGTGCTGCCCGATTTTAAAAAATATTTTTTCAGGTTTCATCATAATTATTTTATGATTTTACGATTGATATGATTTTACGATTGAATTTAATCGTTCTGTTATTTCATTTACCGAATACTAATTAATTCCCCTCTTGAGCAGAATGTCCCGGTCGAAGCATCGGGAAGGGGTGCCCGCAGGGCGGGGTGTGTTATTGTATTAATTCCCCCTTTCCTAAAGGAGGGTTGGGGGATTTTTATTGGATTTACTTGAAAATTGCTCATTCCTTGTTGAGTATTTCTCGGTTTAATTCGGGCCACGGATCAATCCCCACCATAATGCACCCACCTTTTTGACAGCCATAACTGAAATACCGTCAGGCTGAAAACTATAATAAATAAAAACCACGCCATTGCCGACGCACTTCCCATTTCAAGATATCTGAATGCTGTGTTAAATAAATGATAAGCATAAAACAGGGTTGAATTCATCGGCCCGCCCTGAGTCATAATATAAGCCTGTGAAAAAATCTGGAAAGTACCTATAAGTCCCATAATTAAATTAAAGAAAATATACGGACTTAACATCGGAAGTGTAATGTTAATGAATTTCGACCAGGTTCCCGCACCGTCAACTTCAGCGGCTTCATACAAATGGTTAGGGATATTTTTCAATCCCGCGAGCCAGATGATCATGCTTCCGCCTACCCCCCACAATCCCATAATAATAAGTGACGGTTTACTCCAGCCTGCATCCTGCAGCCAGCTTGGCCCTGCAACACCAAAAATGGAAAGGACATTGTTAAGTAATCCGTGTGTCGGATTAAAAATCCAAATCCATAAAATCGATGCCGCTACCGCAGGTACAATCGCCGGCATATAGAATAAAGTTCTGTAAAAAGTCATCCCCCTTAATTTAATGTCAAGAAGAAGTGCTATCGCAAGCCCGGCAACCAGTCCGATAGGAACACCGATAACCATATAAATAGTATTCCAGAATGATGTCCAGAAAAGAGGGTCTTCTGTAAAAATCCATTTAAAATTAGCTAATCCAACCCATCGCGCGGGATTTAAAATATCATAATGACAGAAACTCATGACTATTGAAAAAAGTATTGGACCACCTGTGAAAATTGTAAAGCCTATGAGCCAGGGGGACGCGCAAAGAAATCCCGCGTACCATTGCTTCCGAAAATAACCTTTATCGCTCATTGATCTTGAACTGTAAAAAACAATTCCTATAACCATAATAACAAGAATACCGAGATAACCTATAATCAGCCATTTCCATTCAATAATTTTTCCTTTTGGAGGATTGTGTATTTTATCAAGAGCTTTTTGTACTACCTTTGTCGCTTCATCAAGCGATTCCTTTGAAGAATCAGCTTTATGATATACCGCGTTTTCGTAAGCTATGACATGCTGATTCCACAGCAATTGGCCGACAGGAGTTACCGGTCTGTATTTCGCGTCCGGCAGCATATCAATCGTAAGTTGGAAAGCTTTTTTTAGGGGTATACTTAAATTCGGATTATTTTGAACATAATTTTTATATGAATATTCGTTCATTCTTTTATCGCAGCTAAGTCTGGGAATAAAAGTTCTGCCCTGACTTGCGTTATTTTCAGCTTGTTCAGCTATTAACATTTTCTGAGCTTTGAAAGAAGAAAGCCATCGGATCATTTTCCACGCTCCTTCTTTATTTTTTGAAACACTGGGAATAGAGTAGCTCCATCCGCCCATCCATGTTATAGGTTTAAATCCATCTTTGATCCTTTTTTCCGGTATCGGCGCCGGTGCAGTATCAAAGTTCATGTTTGGTTTATAAGTGGCAATGGTCTGCATAAACCAATCACCGTGAATTATCATTGCAACTTTATCGTTTATAAACGGGTCGAGAGTTCCGGCCTGAAATGTTGATTGAAAAGCAAAAACACCTTTAGCGCCACCAAGACTGTCATAAATTCTTACCATAAAATCAAGAGCTTCTACTACATTCGAACCGTTTAAAGTACAGGTCTTTCCGTCCTTGCTCATGAATTCTGCGCCGTTCTGCCATGCGTACATATACAGCCAGGAATTCCCGAAATTCGGGCCAAAGCCGAGTTGTTTTATTCTTCCTTTTTTGTCAAATTTGGTGAGCTTTACGGCATACTCTTCCAGTTCTTTCCAGTTTTTCGGAGGTTTGGCATCCCCGTTTTTATCTACCAATCCTGCGCGTATAAACATATCTTTGTTGTAATAAAGAAACCTGTCACCCGCCAGAACAGGTATACCGTACATCTGTCCCTTATAAATAACTTCGTTTAAAGCGGGCGCAACGATAACGTTTGTATTTACCGGATAAGCAATGTTTAGATTTGTCTGATCTGCGGCGAGGTATTCATTTATGCTCTGAAAAGCTCCACGGGATGCCCACTCGATTACCGCGTATCGGTCAAACATAATCACATCGGGTGACATATCGCCTGCAACGCTGCAGAGAAAGCGTTGTGGGTCAGCGACCATATCTCTCGCTGCTGCCTGACCTATAACGACTTTATATTGTGGATTTTCTTTTTCGAAATGTTTGAGCAGCGGTTCCATCTCGAGAAAAAAAGTACCGGGCGCCCAAAGCATGAGTTCGGTAACACCCTCTTTGGTTTTGATATCGCGTGAAGGATAAAGCCACCAGAGAAACACTGCTGCAACAAAGCCAACTATTATTAATTTCCAAAGTCTCATAATTTTTTAAAGAATTGATAAAATACCATGAAATAATTTATTTTGAGGATTTATTTCGTAACGTTACGAATTATAACATAAAAGCTATTTAAAAGCAACGGCTTATGGCAGCTAATTATATGGGAGAGATGGGAGGAGTAAGCCGCGCTTCCAAGCGCGAGCACGAGGTCCGAGGACCGAAGTCCGAGGCCCGAGTATGGGAGACGGAAGTTGGGAGGCTGGCCCTGATGGAATAAGACTCCATGGGGCGAAGGAGGCTGGGAATTATGGGAATTATGGGGAATATGGGTTTCGCCTAACGGCGAGTTGTCAACAAATTTAGGGCACTTTTTTGCGACAACGTCGCCACATCACTCCCATAATTCCCATATCTCCCATATTACCCATTCTTTTAATTTTTCTTTTGTCAAAAACTTCAAAAAAAACAAGGACTTTTCAATTTTGTTTGCGAAAAAAATCCCCTCCTCATGAGGAGGGGATTAATCTTGCCAAGTCGGGGTCGGTCCACGGTTTTCCGGCTGTGTTTGCCGGTGGCCGGATGTAGCTGTCTTATCCCTATTACTTCCTGCGAATGAGTAATCCTGCAAGCAAGCAAGCGCCTAAGATGAACGTGGGTTCCGGGAGAGTATACTGCAATGTGTATGTCCCGGGACTGAGATAGTAGGCATCGGCCGAACCCGGGTAATCGTCATAGCCTTCGAAAAACTGTATCGAGGTGGTTCCACTATGGTTCGTTATGTAACCGAGTCCAGCTGCGACCAGGTCAATGATACCGCCGCTTGAATAGGAGTTTGTGCCGGGAGAGTCGTCGCCGTTGCCGGGGGTCACGTAGACAAACGGCCCTGCGCCGGTGGACCACATGCTCCTGGCTTCGCTGCGCCAACTTGTCCCGATTGTGCCAACTGTCAAGTCCCAGCCTATACCGGTGATGATCATTCCGGGGGCGATGTTGGTAGTAGACATGCTAATGTTACTTGGATCATCCAGCAAGTCCATGCTCGGAACATCAGAGACATCGATGACCCACAAATTGGCAGAGACTGCACTGGTTAATAGAAATACTGTGACGGCAAGAGTGATGATAAAACGTTTCATGGTATGCTCCTGTGTGGTTAAAAAGATAAGTTCAAATATAAGAATGCAAAACAAGATTTAGTAATATACCATTTTTGAGTCTAAAATGCAAGTGCAGAAAATTTTTGGGGTGAGTTTTGGGGTCGGACCGAGTTAACTTCCATTTAATACGCTTTTTATATCACTATTTTGGCTGTTTTTTTGCCTTCTAAGACACATTCCAAGCCATTATATGGACATAAATAACGTTTATTACCAAACTTAACTCGGTCCGACCCCAATTCTATTAACAAAGTCGCCACATCACTCCCATAATTCCCATATCTCCCATTCTTTTAATTTTTCTTCTTCAAAAACTTCCGTGACCGGCGGTTCCGTGACCTATGCTTCCTGCTTCACCGCTACCGGTTATTCCAATTTCTAAATTGATTGCTGTGCTTGTTTTACCACCAACCCAATCTTCCGCTTCGACATCAAAATTATAATTTCCTGACACAGTCGGTTCACCATAAACAACACCGTCATTTTTTAATAATAATCCTGCAGGTAAACTTCCTGATATTATATTCCATTGATATGGCGGGAAGCCGTATGCAGCACGTAATTGTTCTTTGTAACTTCTTCCAATATATCCTTTTCGTAGTTCACTGCTTAAAATTACTATATCAACATAATTACTCGGCATTGTTGTGAATGAC
>JAOZNZ010000858.1 GCA_029933535.1 bacterium
CAAAATTACTCGATTTTAGTGATAATCCTACCATCGATGAATTCGATAAATATCACATAGGTTACGCTTATAATTCTACCGCAAAAGCACATGATCCGGACAATCCGCCTATTTTATCGCATCAGGGAGTTAGCGATGGTGTATTAAATTACAAAACAAAAGATAAGGGAACAAAACCAATTAGAAAAAAGGGTGCTTTAGTTCTTTTCGCCAACGGAGAAGTTAAATTAATCCCGGCAGACAGAAAAGGCGTTCTCAGCACAAACGATATCAGTGTTGAAATGTGGAAAAAACTTGTGGATTAATAATTTCGCTTTTTTAAGGACAATAAGGACATAAAAGACGCAAAGGACAACCTTACATCCATTCTTAACATTTGCGAACAGTTTCCCAACATCATTCCATTTAACTCCCCTCCTAATCCCCTCTTGAGAGGGCCATGCGATTCCGCGTGGTAAAGTGGCGCGCCTGCCCCGCGTATGGCGCGGGGACGCGCCGGAGTGGTTACTTCATCACTACATTAATCCAAAGTATTTCGGTCGCTTCGCGCCCGCGCAGTAAATGTCGCTATCGCGCCTTTATTCCTGCACTCCATATCCATCATTCCATCACTCCACCACTCCAACCATTAACTATTAACCATTAACTATTAACAAATAACTGCTCGCGCTTGGAACCAGGCATACGCCGGTCAAGAGCGCGGCTTACTTCTTGACAAGATATTACCGGTTTCCTTATAATATGAAGGTTATTAAAAACCCGTCAATTATAATGAAAAAACTCAGTCGACTGGAATTTATTGTACTAATTATTAACACCATCGCTTTCCTCACATGGCTTGGATGGCTTGTTTTCTTCGCGCGAAATAAATTTTATTCGCAGGAAGGGATTATGCTCTATTTCCCTTGTGTCCCACTGTTTTTTGTGTATATTTTTATTTTTACAAACAACTCTGAAGATGATGACAACCCTGATAATAAATAACTAAAAACTAATAAAATGGATAAATTAGGTAAAACAATCGCTATTATGCTCGCATCAGCCGCTCTGGTAGGAATTCTAATAATTTTATTTAATCCAACTTACCGGAAAACTGCCGCTTGTATCCTAAAAGGTGAGTCTACCAACTCACCGATATGGCAGACCAACACTGATTATTATCCCGATTTAACACCCGAAACCGGTGATTAGGATATGGAGTGCAGTAATACTGCCGCGATAGCGACATTTACTGCGTGTCCCGATTAATCGGGACGAAATGCTTTGGATTATTGGATTAATGGATAAATGGAATGATGGAGAACCACCCCTCCTTGGTAAGGAGGGGAACTGAATAAACTAACACCGAATATCGAATGTCGATTAACGATTTTTGATCTTTGATTCATAATTATCTTCTGAAATCTTAAATCGGTGTTCCTTGTTCTTAAATCGAATTAAATTGAACACCGAATATCGCCCGAAATTCTCCGGGCGCTACGCGAACACTGAATATCGAACACCGATTAACGATTTAAGATTTAAGAAGTTAATAAATCGAATATCAAAAATCGATATTTGGAACACCCGGCGTATGCTCGGGCCTTGTTCTTGAATCAAATAGTTCACCTGACGCCGAATACCGATTACCAACTACTAAATACAAACTTAAAAAATAATGACCACTAAAACAAGCCACTCA
>JAOZNZ010000859.1 GCA_029933535.1 bacterium
CGCCCAGCAAAAGATTTGCAAATTAATGTTGCAAACGCAGCCACGCTTATGCCCGTCTCACCTTATGGTGGAAGTTATCTTGCTTTTGACGGAACTGACCGTGCAACTGCAAATGGTGTTTTAGATCCTGCACCTGCTGATCATCTAAAAATTGACGTTAGTTTCCGTGCAAATTCTTTTCCCGCTGCCGGCATATATAAAAGTCTTGTCTGGACATATCCGGTAAAAGTTTATCTTTATGATGGCGCTAATGTACTGATATTAACTTATGATGCAGCCGGCAATCCACATTTTCTTAGTTCAACTAAAACTATAAATGTTGACACTTGGTATTCAATAAATGTTGTTGTTTCCGATGGTACTGTAGAAGTAATAGTTGGTAATGATGCTGAAGGCTATCAAGCCAATAGCGGTTCATCAGGAACGGGGTTATTAGATGCCGGCTCAGTAAGTTATGTAACTGTAGGTTGGGATCCTTTTGTCGGGGTGCGTGATGTTGACGCGGATCTTGATGAAATAAGGATTAGCTCTGTAACACCTGTTCCACCTCCTCCACCGCCTGAAAATTTAACCGCATGCGTTAAAGATGGCAACGGTTCTCCGACTCTTTTTATAAACGATAAACCTGTCGCACCGATGATGTTTTACGGTTGGGCAGATAAATTACCCGGAGACCCGAACTGTGAATTTGCCAAGCAAGCGAAATTAGCAAAAAATGCCGGAATACATCTTTATTCTTTTCCAATAAATTTTCAGGGAATTTTTGGTAATGGTGTTACGTATTGGAGCATTCTTGACAGCATTTTTACAGCAGTAACAAATTTTGACAATAAAGCGATGATGATACCGCGATTTTATATTTATCCATCGCCATGGTATATGATCGCAAACCCCGATATCCACATGGAATTTAGTGATGGAAGCAAAAGCAGAATTTGTCTTGCATCGGAAAAGTGGCGGACATATATGCAGGCACGCGTAGGGGATTTTGTCGCGCATTGCGAAGATAAATTTGGCAACAATATTATTGGTTACCACATGACATTAATGGATACCGGAGAATGGTTTTATGAAAGGGCATGGGAAGACGTTTTATCAGGATATTCTGAAAATATGCGCCTTGGATTCGCGAATTGGGTTCAAAATAAATATGTGACGGAAGCAGCTTTGAAAACCGCTTGGAATGATAGCGGAGTTACTTTTGCAACTATAACTCTTCCAACAACATCCGAACGTTTAAACTCGAACAGCCAATTTTTCAGAGATCCTGTGACAGAAATGAAAGTGATTGATTTTTATGATTATAAAAATTTTCTCGTGCCCGATACTATTAACTTTATGGCTAAAAAAATTAAAGAGGTTACTTCAAGCAATAAACTTAATTCGATTTTTTATGGTTATACATTCGAGCTTGTTGGCGTGCCGAGAGGCATACAAAAAACCGGACATCTCGCAATGAAAAAACTTCTTGAATCTCCTTATATTGATATGGTTTCCGCGCCTCCAAGCTATCTAAACAGACGACCGGGCGGGATGGCCGCAGTTATGTGTGCTGCAGATTCTGTAAGAAAAGCCGGGAAACTATGGCTTGAGGATGACGACACACGGACTTATTTAAATACCGCTAATCCTCAGTATCCGACTTTACAGCAAACGAAATGGGCACACGACGGCAAATT
>JAOZNZ010000183.1 GCA_029933535.1 bacterium
CACCTTCCCACCTTCCCACCTTCCCACCTTCCCACCTTCCCACCTTCCCACCTTCGCACTATATTCTATTTTACAAAAACAAGTCTATTGGTTATAATGTTATACAATAATTATTCAAATAAAATTCTTTTGTAATATGCCTGATAGTTTACAGATAACCATAGAAGAAAAAACCGGCACTGCTAATGTCGCTTTAGCAGGTCGGCTTGATGTCAAAAACGCATCGCGCACACTTTCAGAATTCGATACCCAAACCAAAGGTCTTCACCTCAAGAAATTATTATTAGATTTATCTGAAGTAGATTATTTCGATAGTGCCGGAGCGGCAGTAGTAATAGAAATAGAGCGATTTTGCAAAGAACAAAACTGCTATTTTTCCATAGTAGGAATGACTGAGGATATTAAGAATTTTATATCATTAATTGATATCAACTCGCTTGCCCAACCGGTTAAATTTATAAGTCCCGAAAGAGTAGGAACAGTCATACGAATAGGTAATGCCACTCTAAAATTTATTAATGATTTAAAAAATGTAATTGTTTTTATTGGCGAAGTTGCTATGGCATTAATGTACGCGATTATTCATCCACGATATGTCAGATGGGGTGATATTCTTTTACTTTTTGAAAGAACCGGTGTTAACGCTGTGCCGATTCTTATAACAATTCAATTTTTAATTGGAGTTATACTTGCTCTTCTCGGAGCAGGTCAGTTAGCACAGTTCGGCGCTGAAATTTATGTTGCCAATCTTGTTGCGATAGCAATGGTTCAGGAACTTGGTCCGATGATTACAGCAGTTCTTGTCGCGGGTCGTTCGGGCGCGGCATTCGCGGCAGAGATAGGGACTATGAAAGTGTCAGAGGAGATTGACGCGTTGGAAAGTATGGGAATTAATCCTCAGCATTTTCTTGTAATACCAAGAATAATAGCAGTTACTCTTGCGATGCCATGTTTATTATTAATAGCCAATGTAGCGGGAATAGTTGGAGGAATAGTAACGGTCATGTTATTTCTTGACATACCTACTTCAATGTACATAGCTCAAACATTAGATTCAATAAATATGTTTATAATTTTCCAGGGATTTGTAAAATCAATTGTTTTTGCAATACTTATTGCCGGAGTTGGATGTATGCGCGGTTTTGAAGTTAAAGGTGGTGCTGGAGACGTAGGGCTATCAACGACTTCAGCAGTTGTAAGCGGAATATTTTTAATAGTAGTTTTCAATGGATTTTTTACAATAATTTTCAACACATGACACTTTGAATAATCAACCCAACAAATCTTTTCATCCAGTTATTCAGGTAAGTGATCTTACAACCGGATATGGTGATGTAATTATTCATGAAGATATTAATTTCAATATTGACAGAGGTGAAATTGTTGCTATATGCGGCGGAAGCGGTTGCGGCAAGAGTACTTTACTTAGACATATGATTGGACTTGAAGAACCTAAAGCCGGCGATATTCTTATTGATAATGAAAGCATAGTCAACGCAACACATAAAGAAAGGCTGCACATTCTAACAAAGACAGGAGTTTTGTTTCAATCAGGAGCTTTATTCGGCTCTCTAACACTTGCCGAAAATATAAAACTGCCGATTGAAGAATATACATCTTTACCTCCGGAAACTGTAGATATACTTGTTCAGTTAAAATTGGAATTGGTAAATTTATCCGGATTTGAAAATTATCTTCCATCAGAAATAAGCGGTGGAATGAAGAAAAGAGCAGGTCTCGCCCGAGCGATGGCGCTTGACCCGATGATATTATTTTTTGATGAGCCGTCAGCGGGACTTGATCCGATATCATCAGCTGATCTCGACAATTTAATTTTACAGATCAACAGAAGCCTTGGTGCGACAATAATAGTAGTAACGCACGAATTAAACAGTATTTTTGCCATTGCTCAAAGAGTACTTATGTTGGACAAAGAAACGAAGAGTATAATTGCCGATGGTTCTCCTGATGAATTGAAAAGCGATATAACTAATAAAAAAACATATAATTTTTTCAACAGAATTCCTAGTAGTATTGAACGATTAACATGATTGAACGATTGAACGATTGAAACGATTGAAACGATTGAAACGATTGAAACGATTGAAATGATTGAATTAAAATCACCAAATCGCGAAATCACTAAATCGTAAAATCATTAAATCATAAAATTATTAAATTAAAATTATGGCTACCAAATCAAACAATTTTAAAATAGGCTTATTTGTAGTGATAAGTATGGCACTATTGATTTTCGCACTTCTCTTCTGGGGAATTTTAAGATATGCCGGCGATACCAATACATACGCAACTTATTTCAATCAGGATGTCAGCGGACTAAATAAAGATACACCCGTAAAATACCGCGGCGTAAATGTAGGTAGAATCACCGATGTTGAACTCGCTCCCGACGGAGAATTAATTGAAGTGGTTATGGCATTGCGTGCCGACTTTAAAGTAACAACTCAACAGATTGCCCGAATTGAATCTGCAGGAATTACAGGTCTAAAGTACCTTGGAATTGGATTAGCAACAACTCCAACCAATAATATAACATTTGATTTTTTTCCCGAATACAAAGTAATTCCCTCTCGACCGTCGCCTGGTTTAACAGATCTCATTATAGAATTCCAGAAGCAAATGAAATCTATTAATCTCGGTGCGATATCAGCCGGTCTAACCCAGGCGCTTCATCAGATAAATACAGCCACTTCAGAAAAGAACTGGGGACCTATTGTTTCAAACATTAATAAAATAGCTGCTGTTTCCGGAAAAATTGCAGATATTGTTAATGTAAATATTCAGGATGGAACTATAACAAATCTTGTCAACAATACAGCGATCATTGCAGAGAGAACTCGTAAGATAGCTCAACAAATTTCTGCAAAGCATGTCCGCTTACTGATTTCAGAATTAACTGAATTAAGTCAAACGTTGAACCGTTCGGCTTATATCGCGGAAAGCAATTTAGAACCGATACTTCAAGATTTGAGCAAAACAATAAGTAATTTACGTTCTTTTTCCGAATCATTAAAGGACCGGCCATCACAAACTTTATTTTCAAAACCTCCCAAGGAGTAAAAAATGATACTTAAACATATTACAAAAATATTATTATTAACTGTACCATTGTTTTTCTGTGGATGCGGATCACTAATAAAGCAGCCTGCACCGATAATTTCATATTACCAGCTTGACTATACCCCGGAAATTTCCAGCAATGCATTGGTCGACAAAACCATTTTGATAAAATCATTTTATATTAGCGAAACATATAATAGCGATGCAATTATTTACAGCGTCGGCAAATACAAATGCAATTATTATCCTTACAAGCAATGGATTTCAGCTCCTCAGGATCAGGTAACAAAATCTTTTCGAAGAGATTTTATGAAAAGCGGAGCATTTAAGGGCGTTGTTATTCCAGGACAATTACAGAAACCTGATTTAATTTTCTCAGGTGCGATAACAGAAATTCAGGAGAATATAAAAGATAAAAAAGCATCCGGAACGGTGAAAATAAATGTAACTTTATCCACACCTGCTTCCAAAACTAATCCTCAGGAAATTATTTTTCAGAAAAGTTACGAACAGGAAGTTGATTGTGAAATTAATAATACAGTATCACTTGTCAAAGCATTAAGCGAAGCAACGAAAAGAATTTCAGCAAACGTGATTCAGGATGTGGTTGATGCGGCCAGTAATCCGTAATCCGTAATCAGTGATCCGTAATCAGTGATCCGTGGTCCGTAACCTACTGAACACAAAGATTTCCGGGTAAAATTAAGTCTTTATTAAACTTGAGAATTGAGAGTTGAGAGTTCGAAATTGAGACTTATAATTAATAACCAAAGAGAAGTTCCAATTTCGAATTTTCAACTCTCAATTAAAAAGTAGAAGAAATTGCTCTCGAAGCGTCCGGAGAGTTTCGAGAACAGCCCCGGGAAAAGAGAAACAAGACAAACTCGCTCTAAAAGAGCGACTCAATAATATAGATGAACACTAAAATGAGAAAATTTATTATAACAACTATTAGCATGTTATTTTTTTGTATAATAACATCAACTTGTCTTGTTACCGGTGAGAAAGAAAAATATGTTGTAAATCAGGATTTAATTCTTTTCAAAGAAAAAATATCACAAATATTACCTGAAAAATGGTCTGTCACCAGGTTTCATCAAAATTATCTTAAAGGTCGAGAAGGTTTATATATTACTGCTGAAAATCCTTATATTAAATTAAACCTTCCAAAAGGAATTGACCATCCATATCTTCATTTATATTTTCGACCCAAGCAAGTTACAACAAAATGTTTGCAAATACAATTAGACGGAAGCATTTATTCCAATTATTTGGGTTCTACAAAAAAATACGATGTGTATGGCGGGAGTACAAATTCCAATTTCATAAAAAAAATTAAATCCTCTTTGAATTTACAATATACAAAATAAAATTTGTGGCAGAATAATTTGTGGCAGAATAATTTTTTTACACAAATACAATTCAATTTTTTCTTTTTCTTAACGACAAGAACCGGCGATTGGGATCGCCGGTTCTTGTTGTTTACTTATTTTAAAAAATATATTTTTTAAAATAGCGGAGTTGGATATTCACCATTATCAGTGATAGCTTTTATACTTTTTTCGACATAAGGTTTATCATTTGAATAAGTAACACCAAACCATTTTGAAGAAGAAGATAAAACTTCCATAGTAGCTTTACCGGAAGAGATATATTCATCAACCGAAGTAGGGATAAGAAATTCTGATTTCATTTCGCTGCCTTTTTCATTAAGAAAACCAACAAAATCCTCACCTAAAAGTTTAAAAAGGACAGGTGTAAATCCCCAGAAATTCATTGAAGCAATTGCATCAAGCGGCAGTTCGTGTTTATTTCCATCAATATCAGCAGATGTAGCGATATCACCCTCTTGAACGATTTCAAACATTTCCTGAATAGAAATCAATAGATTATTTTGATCAGTTTTACTAATTCCACGTGTAACTCCGCCGAAATCAGACAGAGTATTTTTCAGTTCAAAACCTACCATACTCCAGTCAGTAGTGTCAGGGTCAGTATTACTCAATCGTTCAGAAATTTTCATATAAGCTTCTCTGCCGTAAAAGTCATCGGCATTAATGACACAAAAAGGTTCATTGATCATATTTTTTGCAACAAGAATTGCGTGACTTGTTCCCCATGGTTTCACCCGGCCTTCCGGAATAGAGAATCCATCAGGCAAATCATTTAATTCCTGGAAAGCATATTGAACATCAATAAGACCTGAATATTTACTTCCGATATTATTTTTGAATTCATCTACAAAATCACGCCGTATAACAAAAACGACTTTACCAAAACCTGCTTTAACGGCGTCGTAAACAGAGTAATCCATAATAACTTCGCCATTAGGACCTACGGGGTCGAGTTGTTTAAGTCCGCCATATCGGCTTCCCATACCTGCTGCAAGAATCAAGAGTGTTGGTTTCATTGTATAGTATTCCTATAGTTTATTATTTAATGATTTTCCGCTTTGCTCGGATGAAATTTGATTTACCCCAGCATACGCGGGGCGCTTACGCGAAATCAAATTTATTTTCCAAGTTTATTCATTATTTTTTTGGCTATGTTGTTTAATCGTCAATTTTTTTCTGAGAAAGTTAAAACATCTTCAATTTTATCAGCATTGCATAAAATCATAATAAGTCTGTCAATACCAAGTGCCATTCCTGCTGAAGGCGGCATATTATTGAGTGAATCGACAAATTTTTCAGGCCATGGATAAACATCTTTTCCCATTTTTTTTCGTTCTAATTGTTCATCGCGCAGGCGTTTAATTTGCAATTTTTTGTCAATTTGTTCAGTACAGCCATTGGCAAGTTCGACACCATTGATATAAATTTCGAGACGTTCAGCTCTGAAAGGATTATCATTTTTCTTTTTGCACATAGGTGAAAAGACTGCCGGGAAATCAGAAATAACGACGGGTTTATTTACAGGCAAATCAGGTTCGATTTTTTCAACCATAGTTTTATCGAATTCAAATCCATCAGGAACATCATCAAGATCAGTTCCCGCAAATTTTTTCCATGCATCATCCAAGGGAATAATTTCCCAATCGGAGAATTTTTTATCGCAATTTGCTTTATCGCAAATAAAATTCAACAAGTTTTTTGCATCATCGATAAGTTTCAAATAATCAGCATCTTTGCGATACCATTCCAGCATAGTAAATTCGATGTTATGCTTATCCCCTATTTCTCCATTACGGAAACATTTTGTGATTTGGAATATTTTTTCACAGCCATCTGCAATAAGCTGCTTCATATAAGGTTCCGGAGAAGTAGCAAGATAAAATTCTCCGCATTTCAGGGCATCGATATTTTGTTCCGGCAAAGGTGCCGGAGTTCTTATCGGCGTTTCAACTTCAATGAAATTTTCCGATTCGAAGAAAGAACGAATAGCAGAAATAATTTTCGCTCTTTTTTTTAGAGTATATATTTTTTGTTTTGAAAGCATAGAGACACGGATTACACGGATTTACACGAATTAAAATATAATTGATAAAAATAATTTATTTATTAATATAATATTTTATAGACAGA
>JAOZNZ010000860.1 GCA_029933535.1 bacterium
TGTTTAAACGAAAATATAAAAATATTTTTCCAAGTGTTATGTTGAGAATAAATATTGATATAGTTCCGGAAGACGCTGAATTTATAGAAATTAAATTTGAGAAAAAATAATGAAAAAAGAACTGATATGTATAAATTGCCCGCAGGGATGTAATCTCAATGTGGAATTCGATAAAGAAAAAATTATTTCACTTGAGGGGAACGAATGCAAAATGGGTGTTAAATATGCCGAAGAAGAAGTCTTTCATCCCGTGCGTATGGTTACTACAACAGCTGCCGTGATGGACGGATTTATTAAATTATTACCTGTTAAAACCAGTTGCCCGATAGATAAATCTTTGACTCCGAATATCGTGAAAGAAATTTCTAAAATAAGAGTTGAAACTCCGGTGAAATTAGGTGATATTATCATTAAAAATATCTTGAATACAGGAGCGGATATTATTGCTACGCGAACGGTTAAGAAGTTTTATTAACCACAAATGAACACGAATAAACACGAATTAATACAGATTTAATTTCACTGCTATCCCACAGATTTTTTAATTGCCCACGGAAAACACGGAATTATACGGATCAACAATTTTATTTATTTTGAAAATTTCCGTGTAGTCTGTGTGTTCCGTGGGCAGTAATTTTAAATATTGCTTTTGTGACTTTATCTTAAAAAATTCTATTTCAAAAAATCTTGTTTTGCATTGAAAAGTGGATTGTTTCAAAGTCATTCGTTGCAAAAAGTCTGGGATTGCGTCATAATATATTTCGTAAATCCATATTTTTGACTCATAATTTTAAAAATAATATAAACATGAAAAAAGATTTTATTATCGCTCTTGATCAGGGAACAACGAGTTCGCGTTGTGTCATTGTTAATCACGATGGTCATATTGTAAATTCAGCACAGCAGGAATTTACGCAGATTTATCCCAAACCGGGATGGGTTGAACACGATCCGCGTGAAATATGGGCATCGCAAAGAGGAGTTATGGCTGAAGCTGTTGCGAAATCCGATATAAAAATATCTCAGATCGCAGCAATAGGAATAACCAATCAACGGGAAACTACAATTGTTTGGGATAAAAATACCGGCATTCCGGTATATAACGCTATCGTCTGGCAATGCCGACGTACTGCTGATATTTGTGAACAACTAAAAGCAGATGGTCTGGAAAATTATATAAAAACCAATACCGGATTAGTTGTTGACGCATATTTTTCAGGAACAAAAATTGAATGGATACTTGACAATGTTCCCGGAGCAAAAACTAAGGCGCTAAACGGAGAGTTGCTTTTTGGTACAGTTGATACCTGGCTTGTATGGAAACTCACTGAAGGCAAAGTGCATGCAACGGACTACACTAATGCATCACGCACGATGCTTTTTAATATCAGAACTAAGCAATGGGATAAGAAACTGTTGGATAAACTTTCTATTCCTATATCGATGATGCCGGAAGTTAAAAACAGTAGCGAAATATATGGCAAAACCATTTTATCCGGAATAGACAGGAACCCAATTCCTATTTCCGGAATAGCCGGGGATCAGCAGGCAGCGCTTTTCGGTCACGCCTGCTTTAATAAAGGTGACTGTAAAAGCACTTATGGCACCGGTTGTTTTTTGTTGATGAATACCGGTGATAAACCGGTTGAATCAAAAAATGGATTGCTGACAACTAT
>JAOZNZ010000184.1 GCA_029933535.1 bacterium
TTTTTGTATTTTCCCAAAATTATTCTCTTTACTTAAATCAAGTTTTCCAGCTGTATTGGCAGATTTTGCTAATCTATCAGCTTTCATCAATTCTTTTTTATTCACAGTTTTTGCTGATGCCTTTCCTTTTCCACCTGAAGAGCTTATGGTTTGAGAAACCGGAGCTGCCAAAGGAATTGGCTCCAACTTTTTTGATATTTCATTTTTCCAGGCAGTTGAATTTGTTGTGGTTTCAAGTTGATCTGTTGAATCGGAACTTTTTTCAACTTCAGAAACGTCAGAGATATTTTTAAGCTGATTTGCTGAGTCAGGAATAGTTTCAACTTTGGAAATGATATTTTTTTCTTTTGCTTTTTCTTTTGCTTTTGCAGAAAGAGATGCACTGCTTTTTTTAATTGCAGAAAGAGAAATTTCCTTTTCAGGTTTTTCCGAACCGGAGTCGCATCCTTGAAAAGATAAACAAATTAAAGATATAAATATAAATAACTTCTTCATAATATTTTTATATGCTTTTGAACAGTGGGTTTCTTTATCCCACCGGTCTTGTACCGATGGGTTTAAAAATTGGGTTGAAAGCAATATTTTTGCCAATTTTAACCTGCGACTGTGCAAGTCCCCCTTTTTTAAAGGGGGATTCAGGGGGATTTTAATCTTTTCGAGCGCGCTATAAGATAACGCTCGAAAAGGGTGTTTTAATATTATTTACCATTCGACAATTTTCGAGTAGTCTGTTTATGACAAACGACGGGATACAAGAGCACCAATCGCAAATAGCAGAGAAATAATAATAATCGGTTCAGGAACAACAATTATATCTACATCATAAGAAACTTCATTGCTTGTGAATCTTACTAATCCAGTGCTGCCGTCCGGCTGATCAATTGGAATTGTAATTGAAACATCTGTTGTATTGTTCAACAGGTAGATACTATTAGTAACAGTTATCCAACCGGTACCTGAAACAGGATAGATATTAACTGTTGCGCAACTTTCGCTGCTTAATGTCACAAATTTCTGTGTGTCTATACCGGTTACGAATTCTACTAAATTCGTATTAATATTAAAATCACCACAAGGGCTTGTTACAATTACATTAATATTATAAGAGTAATTCGTTGAACATGTGCTTACAAAAGATATTGTGCCTGTTCCTGCTGCCTGATCCTCCGGGATAACTACAGGAATGCTATATCCGTTTCCTTCTAAACTTACTGAAGAAGGAACCGCAATCCACAAATCAGGGCTGCTGATATTTACACCCGTTACAAAAGGAGCAGAGACATTAATAAATTTTTGAGTTTCGCCTGTTACAAATTCAACCGTTGTTGGCGCAACTTCAAAAAATCCTGGGCCAACTACTTCCACAGGAACATCATGACTTACTGTTGGCAAATCAATATTTGTAAAACTTATAAGACCGGTTGTTCCGGCAGGCTGAGCAGTCATATTAAAATAAACATATTTCCCGTCGTTGGTAAGGTAAATATCTGAGCCACCATTAAATGAAAGCCAGCTTCCACCATCCTCAATAGTAGCCTGAACACCAACAGTAAGCGGAGAATAAGCTCGAACGGAGTCAGAATTAGCAGCATCGGCCATAACCCACATTTTTGATTTGTTAAGTTCAAAGTATCCCGGTTCAAGTACAAAAACATCTTCATCGATAAAAACTGAAGGGTCTGCCGCGGCAGAAAAACGAATTGTTCCGCTTGAAAGTCCAAAACCATTGGTTGTAGGCTGGTCGGCAGGAACAGTTACAGGAACACTTACTGATGCATCGTTGCTGAGAGAAATTACAGGTTGAACTGTTATCCAACTTTCATCAGCAACTGCATTAACATCCATTTCAAAAGGACTGCGGGCAATGAGAACCTGTTGCGTTTCTCCTTTAACAAGTATTACTCTGTCAGCATAAACATCGAAGAAGTTTGACAATGGAGGAATACCTAAAACAACTACAGATTCCGGAGTAACAATTACTTCACCTGTTCTTCCGGGATCACTCCATGTTACGCTGTTAAAATCTCCGACAAAAGCGTTGTCAAATGAATACATTATTTCATTCGTGCGGTAAGGATTTGTTTGCGCGCCGGCAGGCACATTAACGGTAAGGTCGATATTTCCAAGGTCTATTGCGCTGATATTTTCTGCTAAAAGGATATCGTTATCAATTCCGCTATAATCTCTCATACCATTAACGTCCATCATTAAATCTAACCGGCCTACTCTGTCAGGTAGTCCAAAATAAACTCTATCGCCCAAAGGGCTATAGAAATGCAAAGATCCATTGCCGTTTTCTCCGGGAGAAATGATTCCCGTAAATTCTACGAAACCGGAAACTTCATTATTATAACCTTTATAAAAAGTACCATCGCCTGTAATTGTACTTTGCACAACATTTGTCCAAATCAAATCTGTTCCTCCTGTTGTGTCATATACACTCATGAGAACAAAATCTCTGACAATCATAGTTCCGGAAAGATATCTTTTTAACCAATTGCTGTACCAACTTTCAACATAAGCGTTTGTAAGAACAAGATCCATATTAAAATTTTCGCCTGCCATTGCATATGTACCGCGGCTTTGTTCGTTATTACAGTCATAGTTCGAGTTAACATACAAAGGCGGCTCGAAAGTAGGTGACTCGAACTGTCGCAAAAGTCCACCATTATTAACAAATTTATTGACATCCTTAACTGAAGTAGAATCACCAAACCAGCCCGGAGTAATCCAACCGTTACCGTTAAAATTAATATCATGACCATTGCCAAAGAGTTCAACACTGTCATAGAGAGCCAATTCAGTAAAACCAACAGCATTACTTTCATTTGGAGGTGTAACACCCGTAATTATCAGGTCATTGCTTAAAATAATTTTTGTGGTTTGCCAGAAAATCATTGCAAGATCATTTAAACTTCCATCAGCATTAATTGGTCGCGCGTTAGTGAATGTTATTGAAGAGGTATCTTTTGAAGGATCATCAAAAATAAGCAAAGGAGTGCCCTGCTCTGCAATATTAATTTGCTCGTTAGTGAGTGAAATATTTAAATCACTAATTGTTTTATCTGATGTAATCCATACCTGGAAATTTCCAAGCGATTGTGTTTGACTGTTTGGCGGTGAAAAAATAGCATGATCACCGGAAATAGTCGGCCATAATCCTGTGTTGGACAAATCATTAGGCATCCATCCGTTTGTTACTTCCCAGATAAAAGCACCGGGCTGTATAATATCCCATTTATAAGTATCCGGTGTTCTTGCGTTTGCTGTTGTTGAAGCAACTGAAGCAAACATAGCGATTAAGAGAATTGAAAGAGCAAGTTTTTTCATAGTTCCATCCTTTGTGGTTTAGTTATATCATTAATTGTTATTTTTTTAAGTTTAGATTATACTATTTATTGTAAAATAAGTCAAATTTTATTCTCTTTTCAAATAATACCCCGCCATACGCGGGGCAAGAATTATAAATGGTAAATAATAAATATCGTAGCAATAGCGAAGATCCCGGCCCCAAAGGACGTCGGGAATAAATCTTTAATTAGACGTTCGACGCTTGAAAAAATATAAAATCCAAAATCCAAAATTCAAAATCCAAAATAATGCGGGTTCCGGCACACCTACACCAATAACAGAAAAAGAATAAGGATTGTTAAAATCATCAGAATTTGTTAATTGTACATGACCCGTAATAATTCCCACTCCTTCAGGTGCGAACTCCAACTTAAGCTCAGTTGAAGAATCAACCGGAACAATCGACGCAGGATATTCTACAATTGAAAATGAAGATGACCCTGAAATTATCGAAACAGTATCAATTGATAAATTTGTAGTGCCCGAATTCTCAATAATAAAAAGATTAGTGATTGCTTCGATAACAATATTAGCTTCTCCAAAATCGGTGTTGTCTGAGAATGAAGGATTATTTTCACCATTATCAATAATTTGGTCGTTTCCTTTTATAAGAGTTCCAGGCTTATATACCATAAAGTCAATTGATACTTCAATAGAATCTTTGGTTGGATCATTGTGCATTAAGGAAACTTTCGCGTTATACAATCCACCAGTTAAATTTTCGGAATTACAGGTGAAATTAAATACATTAGATCCTTCAGGCAAAATTATCGCTTCCTTCGGCGTGTAATTAAGCCAGGTATTATCAATAGCCGGTCGAATGGCTACAGCGCGTTCATTAGTTACAAAGGGACTGTTGTAAGCTATTCGGACAGAATGTTCAGGAGGGTTATATCCTGTTTGGGGGCCACCCTGAATACCTACAGTTGCGGAATCAACGATTCCGTTCATATTATTATATTGGAAAATAATCTCGCCATTTTTTCTTAAAATAGTTTGGAAAGTTTCTGTTGTATTCGTATCTTTTCGCGGGACGTCTATCCAGGAAACTATCAATTGATTTGCTTCGGCATAATAATATATAGAACCTCCGGCAGATGGGTCGAGATCATCCCAGAAAGGAGCAATGAATTGAGCAGGCGCGTAAGTAGGACCGCAAGGGAGTTGTTTATTCATTCTATAAATATTTTTATCATTTAACCCTATTCCTCCATTTGCACCTATAACAAATTCAGAAAAATTATTACCATAAAACGGGAAGTTGAATCCAAAAGAAATCAGTGGCGTTATATCATTGTCATCCAAAATTACTGATGTCCCTATAGAAGAAATATCACGCCATAAATATGGAGGCCCATTGCTGCTGCTGCTGTCTGCCCAGGAATAATTAGTAGAACCGGAAGAAATATCATCAAACAAACTCACTATCAGAGTGCTTATTCCGGAATTGTTGACAATAACAGACTTAGAAACATTGCTGATTCCAACAGCTTGAAATGCCAGATTTGTTGGATTGACGTGGATAACAGGCAGGTATTCAACTAATATATCAAAATAATTTGTCCAAACTTTATCCTCATTAAGAATAATAAGTTGTAATGTCTCGCTTCCGGCGGGACAATTTGTTGCTATTTCTATAGAATAAGGAGTTGCTCCGATTGAACCCGCACCTTCATAAACTCTTCCGTAAAATATCTCAGTAGGAGGGTTTAAAGTTACATACGCGCTTGCGGTAGTTAATGTCGCGGTAACATTGTTAGCATCCAATCCGCCCGTGTTAATTATCACCACGTCGATTCCGACAGTTTCTCCCGGGGAAATATGTCCATCATCGTTGTCATCACTATCAACTATGTACGACTCATAAGCAAGATCAACTATTTTAGGCGCTATATTAAATATTGCCGAATGGTCCACCCAAGTCGCTCCGCCACCATTAACATTGTTTATATCATACCACGCATTAGCACTGCCGCCCCAACCGAAATTCAAGTGAATTTCATTACCATTTCTGCTGCCGTCGCAAACAATCGCATGCCCGCCACCACTTGTTGCTCGAAAAGCATAATATGCAGGTCTTTGCAAAGATAGTGAATCGTTAATTTTATTGTACCAGACTGCATCTGAATAATAGTTTCGATAAGATACGGAATCACTGGAATAACTAAAATAATTTCTTAACGCTCCCGGCACATCTTGAGAATACGCTCCGGAACCATCAGCTTCAAAATCCATATTGACTGTTACAGCACAATGGTACATTAATTGCGCTACTGCCTGTTGTTCAGCAGTTGTGCTTCCCCAAAGATTATCCGGCATATCTTCCCATTGGTAATCTCCTAAACCGGCATCGCTTGCTGAATGAGTCCCTCTGCAGTTGTCATAATTGTCTGTGTAAGTGTAATCTGCTGAAATTGCCACAGGATATTTATGATATCGTAAAATTTGCGCCATTGCCGCGGCAACACATCCGGCGTAAGCGCGGCCACCCGGTCCTTCACTCGCCGTTGGCGCGTAGTAATTGTAAGGTGAGTCCTGATTCCAGTATGTTGAAAGTAAAGGTCCGAGTTCAGCGAAATCATCTTCGGGTTCCGATTCGGTCTGATTATAATTTAGTGGCGAAGATTTTAATAATATGTCCCATTCTTTTTTATAAATTGTTGAAAAATTACCGTCATTTATAATTTCAGAATCAAGTATTTCAATCTCCGTTGAAAGTTCCCATGCGATAACTTTAAGAAAATCCGGTGGGAGGTTAGAATAACTGCAACTGCCAGAATACAACTTTAAGGCAGGCAATAAATCATCAGAACGCATAAGCACAAAACCTGTTGGTTTAAGTGAAGTAACGTAACCGATTGTTTTTGAATCCTGGCTAAGTGGACTTATTTTCGATATGCTGAAACTTTGAACGCTTTGATTTGCCGCAGCTGATGGCTGCTTATCCGGCACCAGCGCAAAACGCGAAGACACAAACGACGATACAGCATTTGATATGTCGTGCGTTGTTAAAGGTGCCGCAGTAACAAGTTGAGCGAAAAAAATTGTAAATAAAAAGTATTTCATGAATTTATTATATCATTATAGTAATAGCGTTCCATTATACCAAAAAACGGACGCTTTGTCTACTCAATATCACTTTTAACGGTTTTTGACGCTGCTGCCTGTAATTAGATGGCACTCGAAAAAGTTTTTAGTCAAACCTTAAAATCAAAGCCCCGATGTAGAGACGCACGGACGTGCG
>JAOZNZ010000185.1 GCA_029933535.1 bacterium
CGGCGGCACAATTTACAAACTGGTCCTGTGTATTTTGCCATAATAAGTTAATTTTATCGTTTTACGTTATACTCGGCGTTGTTTTTTAGGTCTGCAACCGTTATGTGGGACGGGAGTTACATCACTAATAGCGGTAACTTTAAGTCCTACAGTTTCAAAAGCCCTGATAGCAGATTCACGTCCTGAACCAGGTCCTTTAACTCTTACTTCTAATTCACGTAATCCATGCTGCATAGCCTGTTTTGCAGCTTCCTGAGCTACACGGGTAGCTACAAAAGCAGTAGATTTTCTAGCACCGGTAAATTTTAGTACACCGGCAGAGCTCCATGAGATTACATTACCGTTTCTATCAGTGATAGTAACGATAGTATTATTAAATGTAGCCTGAACGTGAGCTATTCCCTGGGGAATATTCTTCAGACTTTTTCTTGTTCTTTTTTTGGCGGGAGTTTTAGCCATTTTTTTAGAATTTTTATTTTAAATTATAAGTTATTTCTTCCTTGCACCCGGAAGTTTTTTCGGGCCCTTACGTGTACGGGCGTTTGTACTTGTTCGTTGTCCCCGCACAGGTAATCCTTTGCGATGTCGGGTTCCCCGATAACAATTAATAGATACAAGACGTTTAATATTTTGTTGAACGTCACGTCTTAAATCACCCTCAATCATATACTTCTGCTGAAGCAGTAAAGTGATTCTTTTAACATCTTCATCGGTCAGCTTCGATGCTCGCACATCAGGATCAACTTTAGCTTCTTCAAGAAGTTTAAGAGCGAGTGTCGGGCCAATACCATAAATATACTGAATGGAAGCTTCCATTCTTTTACCTGCCGGAATATCTACACCAACTATACGGGGCATAATTTCACCTTATAAATTCAAAAGTTATTAACCCTGACGCTGCTTATGGCGCGGGTTAGAACACACAACACGAATCACACGTTTTCTGCGAATGATTCTACATTTTTCACATAATCTTTTTACTGAAGCTCGGACTCTCATAATATTTTTTCTTTAAGTTTTATATTTTTGTCAAAATTTCACAGCCTTTTACAGTTACTAAAACTGTATTCTCATAATGAGCACTCGGTAATCCGTCACTAGTAACAACTGTCCATCCATCGTCAAGCACCCGTACTCTAAAATCACCCATTGTCACCATAGGTTCAATTGCAAGAGTTGCACCTGCAGGAATAATCGGTCCTGTTCCCTGTTTTCCGAAATTCGGAATTTGCGGCGGCTCATGTAAATTTGTTCCGATACCGTGTCCCACATAATCTCTCACGATTCCATATCCGTAACTTTCGCAAAAAGTTTGTATCGTATGAGATATATCACCAAGCCGAATTCCTGCTTTTATAACTTTGCAGGCTTCATAAAAAGACTGCTCGGTTATACTTACAAGCTTATCAATATCATCAGGCATAGCGCCAACTCTTAATGTCCGGGCAGCATCGCCGTAATAGCCATCAATAATAACACCGAAATCAATGCTTACAATATCGCCGGAATTAAGTTGTCGATTACCGGGTATTCCGTGTATAACTTCTTCATTCACTGAAATACAAGCATTAGCCGGGTAGCCGTGATAATCGTAAAAAGCCGGAATTGCATTTTTGGCAATAACAAACTCGGCTAGAATGGAATCCAATTCAAGCGTTGTAATTCCCGGTTTTACTGCATCGGCGGCGATTTGCAAAGCTCTTGCAGTTAAAGAACAGGCTAATCTCATTTTTTTGAGGTTAGCATCTGATTTAACCGGAATTCTTTGCTTTCGGCGAGCCATGATATATTTATTTAATTAACGCAAGCATCGCATTGAGAGTTTCTTCTCTTTGCGCGTTTGCATCAACGTCTTTCAAAAGATCTTTTTGACGATAATAATCAATCAACGCTTCCGTTGAATTTCTATAAACTTCAAGACGGTTTAAAATAGTATCAGCTTTATCGTCATCACGCTGATAAAGTTCACCGCCGCATTCATCGCAAATGCCGCTTTGTTTAGACGGCATATTTTCCACATGATATATAGCGCCGCAATTTCTGCAAACACGTCGCCCTGTTAATCTTGAAAGAACAGTTTTGTCATTGCAGACAAGATTGACAACAAGATCCATATTAAGTCCGTCGTTTTCAAGTGTTTCATCAAGTTTCTGCGCCTGAATAATAGTGCGCGGAAAACCGTCAAGAAGAAATCCTTCCTTACAATCGGGCTGTTGAATTCTCTCACGAACCATTCCAACAACAACATCGTCCGGAACAAGTTCACCTGAATCCATATATTTTTTTGCTTCTAATCCAAGAGGAGTACCTTCTTTCAAAGAAGCTCTGAACATTTCACCTGTGGAGATATGAGGAATTCCAACTTCTTTAGCAATAGAAGCTGCCTGAGTACCTTTACCTGCTCCCGGAGGGCCTAATAAAATAACACGCATTAATATCTCCCTTTAAGTTTACCGTCTTTCATAAAACCATCATAATGCCGCATAAGAAGGTGCGCTTCAACTTGCTGCATTGTATCCAGCATAACACCGACAGTGATGAGCAATCCTGTGCCTCCTAGAAAACTGGCAATCATAGGATTAATCTGCAGCCATTCAGAAATAATCATTGGTGTAACAGCAATAACGGCAAGAAAAATCGAACCGGCCACTGTAAGTCTAACCATAGTATATTCTAAAAAATCGGCAGTAGGCTTGCCCGGTCTGATACCCGGAACAAAAGCACCGCTTTTCTTAAAATCATCTGCAATTTGTACAGGATTGAAAGTTATCGCTGTATAAAAAAAGCAGAAGAAAATAATACATACTGCAAAAGAAAAAAGATACACAAATCCACCGCGCGCAAAATACCCGAAGAAATCTCTTAACATAGGAAGACTCTCAGGTATAACTTTTGCCAAAGCAGCAGGAAGCATAAGAATTGCAGAAGCAAAAATAATGGGAATAACACCTGCCTGATTAACACGCAAAGGAATATAAGTTGACTGGCCGCCAAATGTTTTTCCGCCTGCAACCCGTTTCGCGTATTGAACAGGAATTCTGCGTTGTCCCTGAATAACATAAATAACACCGGCAACAACTGCTACAAACATAACAATCAGTAAAACTGCCTGCCAAAACGGTCTGCTTTCACCGGCACCAATTCCGTATAATTTCCATAACATTCTTCCGGCAACGGGCATTCTGGAAACAATACCAGCCATAATAATAAGAGAAATACCATTTCCAATTCCCCTTGATGTAATCTGTTCACCGATCCACATAAGCCAAATAGTACCGGCAGTCAAAGTAATAATTACAATAATATTAAACCATGGAGCCGGGATAAGATTTACTCCCCCTTTGACAAGCTGATTGCTCAGCATTAGCGCCTGAATAATACAAACAGCAACTGTACCGTAACGTGTATATTGATTGATTTTCTTTCTGCCCGCTTCACCTTCGTGTGACAATTTTTCAAGAGTAGGTACTACACTTGTCATCAACTGTAAAATAATTGAAGCTGAAATATACGGCATAATACCGAGCGCAAGAATTGTAACATTACGCATCGCTCCACCGGTAAATAAATCCATCATATTCATCAGACCGCTTGTAGAAGCAGAACCGAAAAAGTCTTTCAACTTTTCAGGATTAATACCCGGAGTAGGAATATACGCACCAATACGATAAACTGAAAGCAGAACGAGCGTAAACAATAGACGGTTACGCAGTTCTTTAATTCTAAACATATTTATGATGGTGCGAAGCATAATAAATTATTTCTCCTCAGATTTTTCGCTATCTTTTTTAGAGTCTTTAGTTTCTTTTTTTGGGGCAGCTTTTTTAGTTACTTTCTTAACAGTTTCTTTTTTTTCGGTAACTTTTTCAGCAGTTTTTTTTGTTACTTTTTTCTCAGTTTCTTTATCTTCAGATGCTTTTCCAATAACTTCACAAGTTCCGCCTGCCGAAGTAATTTTACTTTCTGCAGATTTTGAAAATTTATCAGCTTTAATATTTAATGAAACTGAAATTTCACCGGTTCCAAGTACTTTAAGTTTTGAATCGCGGGAATTCCTAATCAATCCTGCTTTCGCTAACAATTCAGCAGTAATTTCTGTTCCGGCTTTAAATTTTGCTAAATCGCATACGTTAATAACTTCGTAAACTGTTGTATATCTGAAATTACTAAAACCTCTTCTGGGAAGACGTCTGTAAATAGGTGTTTGACCTCCTTCAAATCCGGGACGAACTCCACCGCCTGAGCGTGATCCCTGACCATTCTCTCCGCGGCCTGAAGTTTTACCGAGACCGGAACCCGGACCGCAACCAAGACGTTTTCTTGAGAAGCGAGATTTTTTTGGAGGTGTTAAATCGTGTAACTGCATTTTTAAATACCTTATAAATTTTAAAATCTAATTAATTATCTCTTATTCAGTAACCGTTTCAGCTACCGTCTGAGCAGCAGCATCATTTGACGGTTCATCAACTGATGGTTTTTCAACTTCAGCGGGTTGAATTGTTTCTTCAACATATTCTTTGAGAACGATTCCACGACGTTTGAAAGCTTCTTTTTTTGTAATAAGCGATTCTAGCGCCGACATTGCTGCTTTAGCAACGTTCATTGAATTGTTAGAACCCAGACTTTTGCTGAGAATATCTCTAATACCTATTGCTTCCATAACTGCACGCACTGCTCCGCCTGCAATGATACCTGTACCTGAAGTAGCAGGTTTCAAGATAACCTGTCCACCTTTATATTTACCAATAACAGTATGAGGAATAGTAGTGCGGTATGTAGCAATACGTGTCATATTTTTATTTGCATCTTCAAGGGCTTTTCTTATAGCTTCTGAAACTTCATTAGCTTTTCCAAAGCCCAATCCTGCCTGGCCTTTGGTATCCCCTACTACAACAAGCGCGCTGAAAGAGAAACGTCTTCCGCCTTTTACAACTTTAGAACTGCGGTTAACTCTGATTACTTTCTCAATTTGATCTGAGCTTGTTTCGTTTGAATATTGAGTCACTCGATTACTCCGATTCGATGTTAGAATTTCAGTCCGGCTTCTCGCGCAGCGTCGGCAAGAGCTTTAATTTTGCCGTGATATTTATATCCGGCTCTATCAAGGACAACATTTGTTATATTTGCTGCCAAAGCTACTTCAGCAATTTTCTTACCGATTTCAGCTGCGGCGTTAACATTAGCGCGGCTGCCTTCAATGCCGCAATTTTTGCCTGAACTATTAGCTGCAACAATGACTTTACCTGTGACATCGTCTATAAGCTGTGCATAAATATATTTCAAACTGCAAAATAAATTCAGTCTGGGGCGGTCAGCAGTACCGCTTATTTTAGAGCGAATTCTCTGCTGACGTCTTCGTCTTAGCGACAAATCTTTTCTTTTATTAATTACCTTCACTTTTTTTCTCGGGTACTGCGTTAACCGGCTATAGTCTTACCGGCTTTTTGTCTTACATATTCATCTACGTATCTAATTCCTTTACCTTTATAAGGTTCCGGTGGATAAAAAGCACGGATTTTAGCTGCTACTGCACCAACAATTTCTTTTGAAATTCCTGCAACCGATAGTTTTGTATTTCCTTCCACAGTAATAGTAACTTCTTCCGGAATGGCAAAAATCACATCGTGAGATTTACCAATACTAAGCACTAAATCTTTACCTGTTATTTTTGCTCTGTAACCAACACCTCTGATTTCGAGTTTTTTTTCGAAACCTTTACTTGTGCCAATCACATAATTATTAAGAATACTTCTAACCGTACCATGCAATTGACGCACTGTTTTTAAATCAGATAGTCTTTTTACTGCAATAGAGTTATTTTCAACTTCTACTTTTATCCCTTCAGGGATTTTAAATTCTAATTGCCCTTTGGGTCCTTTAACCATAACAACTTCATTGTTGTTAGTAAAAGTTACACCTTCAGGGATTTGTATTAATGTTTCACCAATTCGAGACACGATGTGCTCCTATAATAAATGTTTACCAGATTTCTGCTATAACTTCGCCACCCACATTTTTCTTGCGAGCTTCACGTCCGGTCATGACGCCTTGAGCTGTTGAGAGAACAGATATGCCCAAACCACCGCGTATGCGTTTAATCTCAGAAGCTTTTACATAAGTTCTTAAGCCTGGTTTGCTTATACGCTTCAAATGTTGAATAACCGGTTTATATTTAAAATATTTAATATATACTCTGATAGTTGAATGCTTTGCATCTTCAACTGCTTGAAATCCATTAATGTACCCCTGCTTCTCGAGTACCTTAAGGATTCTTTCCTTCATTAGTGACGTGGGAATGTCAACTGTTCTGTGACCTGCCATACATGCATTACGTATGCGAGTCAGCAAATCTGCTATTGGGTCAGTCATGGACATATTATACGTGCTCCAAATTTTCTGTTTTTAATTTTATAACAATTACTACCAACTTGATTTAGTAACGCCCGGTATCATACCACTGCTTGCAAGTTCACGGAAACAAATTCTACATAAATGAAACTTGCGCATATAACCGCGTGCTCTTCCGCATCTTTGGCATCTGTTATATTGTCTTACGCCGAATTTAGCGGTTCTTCTTTGTTTTTGTATCA
>JAOZNZ010000186.1 GCA_029933535.1 bacterium
GAATTGCTTCAGCTAACTTTTAGGATTCAAACATGACACCCTTTTCGAGCAACCCTTAATTAGAGGGCGCTAGAAAAGCCTGGTACGTCATTTCGACCTTTTACATTTATTTTTTCAAAAAGCAATATTTGGTTTTTAATTACTTTGTTAGTATTTCCTTCGCGCGCTTAGCGCCTTAGCGAGATAAATTATTTTCTTATTATAAAGTGGAACATCCCGAGTCCCGACGCCTTTCAGGGCCGGGATCATTGATATTCCCTCGGGAGTGGGCATGGGGGATTTTATTACAAGATATACAGGATTTAAATTTAATATCAAAAAAATATAAATAAAAAGAAACTCTCGCTAAGGCGCTAAGGAAAAAATACGAATTGTATGGTCATTGTTTTTAATTGATTTCTCGGAATGATTGATACGTAAAAATAATATTGCAAAACTCGTTTGACACAAAAGTACTAAAAAGTTATAATCTATATAATAATAGAATATTAAACAATTATGCAAAGTATACGACTTTTTTTAGCTATAAACCTCAACAGTGGAACTTTAAACAAACTGTCGAAAACAACCGAAGAACTTAAAAACGACTTCCGGGACGCGCGATGGTGTAAAAAAGATGCAATGCACCTCACAATTAAATTTTTCGGTGTAATTCCTTTGCTTTCGGTTGTAGAGATTGGTAAAGCGGTAAGAACAGTAATTGACAGAACAAGTCCTATTCGTTTTGAAGTAAAAGGAGTCGGTGGATTCCCCTCTTTGGAAAACCCGCGAATTCTTTGGGCCGGGATTACCGAAGGGAAAGAAGAAATCGTAAAACTTGCTCAGGATATTTCCGATGCACTTGAAGAATATGATTTTATACCGGAAAGAAAAAAATTTGTTCCGCATATAACTCTTGCAAGATTTAAACGCGGCTCAAAAAACAATAATGGAATTACTTCTTTAGCGCCGCATTTGGAGCAAAAATCTTTTGGCGTAACTGAAGCAAATGAACTTTTACTTTACTCAAGCGACTTAATAGAAACAGGTCCTTTTTATTCCGTGGTCGATAGATGGTCATTTAACGATTGAAACGATTGAAATGATTGAATGATTGAAACGATTGAAATGATTTAATGATTGAAACGATTGATATGATTGAAAAATCACCAGATCGTAAAATCATTAAATCGTTAAATAATTATGACTGAATTTAAATATAGAATAACTTATAAAATAACGGGACTGCTTAGATTTTTGTCCCACAAAGAATTGATGCGTATGATTGGCCGCGTGTTCAGACGCGCCCAAATGCCATTAGCATTCAGCCATGGTTTTCATCCGCACCCTTTAATTTCGTTCGGTCCGCCCAGGCCTGTAGGAACTGCCGGGACAGCCGAACAAATTGATTTCAGGCTTGTTGAGTTTTTGCAACCGGCAGTAATTTCGGAAAAAATATCGAATCAATTTCCGAAAGAGATGCTGCTAAGTGACGTTGCGCATATTCCTCTTCAAACCAAGTCCATTACTGCTTCGATTGATGCAGCTGAGTATGAGCTTGACTTGCCTGAAAAATCGGAATCTCCACTGGAGAAAATTGATAGTTTTATGTTACGAAGTGAAGTTATCCACAAACGAAAGACTCCAAAAGGTGTAAAGTCTGTTGACATTAGACCGGGAGTTTTTGCTTTAGAGTGGGACACTCCGAAACTTAAAATGAAACTCGCGCTAACGTCGGATATGCATGTTCGACCAGGCGATGTTCTTTCCGAAATGACAGGGTGGTCGGATGATGAAATTAAACGCATCAAAATAATCCGAACGGGATTTAACTATAAAACACCATTTCCCGACCAAACTAATTAAATAATTATGGAAAGACAAATTATTATTGACACGGATGAAATCCAGGAACGCCGTGTCGCAATCATCGAAGACAAAAACCTGGTCGAATATTACATCGAGCGCGTTGACGCTCATCGTCACATCGGAAATCTCTATAAAGGTCGTGTGTCAAACATTGTTACAGGCATTCAAGCGGCATTTATTGATATAGATCTCCCAAAAAACGGATTTCTTCATGTCCAGGAACTTGATACAAGCGCAATCGAGGATACCGAACTGGAAGATGGAAATGTCCGGCCGGCCAATCGAGAAAAATCAACTCGAAAAATCACAGATATTTTAAAAGAAGGGCAGGAGCTGCTTGTTCAGGTTGTTAAAGAACCTATGGGCACAAAAGGCTGCAGATTGACAACAAATGTCAGCCTGCCCGGCAGATTCCTCGTTTTCCTTCCCTGCGAAGAACAAATCGCTGTATCCAGAAAAATTCATGATGCTGAAGAAAGAAAACGCCTTAAATCTCTCGCCGCTGAAGTTAATCTGCCTAAAGGATGCGGACTTATCGTTCGAACTGCTGCGGAAGGTTGTTCGACTAAAGCATTTATAAATGATGCACAATATCTTATTGACCTGTGGAAGCTTATTGAAAGTGAAATTAAAAGTTCTGAAGCGCCGTCATTGGTTCATCAGGAAATAGATCTTGCTCAAAAGATAATCCGTGATAGTTTTTCTGAAGATGTAGCAAAAATTGTTGTTAATTGTCCTGAAGGACATAAACATATCCTTGATTTTGTAAAAAGATTGGTGCCCGGAGCAGCTAAACAAGTTCATCTTTATCAAGGTGATTTACCTATTTTTTCTAAATGGGGTATTCAAAAAGATATCGAACGCGCATTGAGAAGAAAAGTATGGCTGAAATGCGGTGGATATATCGTCATCGACCAAACTGAAGCACTTGTTGCCATTGACGTGAATTCAGGCAGAAATGTTTCTTCTTCAGACCTCGAAAAAACCGTTACTCAAACAAACCTCGATGCTGCTGACGAAGTGGCACGCCAGCTTAAATTAAGAAATGTCGGTGGATTGGTTGTTATAGATTTTATCGATATGCGCAATAGAAAAAATCAGCAGGAAGTCATTTTACGATTGCAAAATGCCCTTAGAAAAGATAACGCAAGAAGCAGCATACTTCCTATCAGCGAATTCGGTCTGGTGGAAATGACTCGCCAGCGCGTTAAAGAATCTATCAGCCAGTCGGTTTATAATCAATGTCCCTATTGCAAAGGAAGAGGCATTGTGAAATCCGTTCTTTCGGTATGCATTGATCTTCAACGCACGCTAAAAGCTTATTTTGCTGTTAATGCCACCCGCAATCTAAAAATTGAAGTCAATCCGCTTGTTATGGATGCCATACGCGATAATATTGATATTTTTAAAGATTTGGAGATACGATGCAAAGCCACTCTGACAATTTCTTCAAAAGAGAAACTTCATGTTGAAGACATCAATGTATTTTGTGAAAAAACAAATAAAAAAATAAATTTAATTTCATAGGGTTAAGAAAAAAATACAATGCCAACTTACGATTACGAATGTAAAGATTGTCAACACGCTTTTGAAGAGTTTCACTCTATGAGCGCTAAACCAGTTAAAAAATGCCCGGAATGCGGCGGGAAAGTTAAACGACTGATTGGTACCGGTGCAGGGATTATTTTTAAAGGGTCGGGTTTTTACGAAACAGATTATAAAAAGAAGAATTCTGTTTCAACAACTTCGACAACTCCTACTGAGAAAAAAGCCGAAAGCAAAACGGATAAGAAAAGCGAAAAAGGAAAAACAGAAGCAAAAAAATGACCTGAAAATCCCCCTTCCCCCCTTTAGGAAAGGGGGAATTAATCCATTAATTTTACCACGATTTTAGCGTGGCCATTAATCCATAAGCTGGAAGCTTATGATACTCTTCTATGCAAGCTAAAAGAATTATTCCATGCCTCGATGTTAAATCCGGCCGCGTAGTTAAAGGAATCAATTTCCTTGAACTTCGTGATGCAGGTGATCCCGTCGAACAAGCGCAAATCTACGATGCACAAGGAGCTGATGAACTTGTCTTTCTTGATATAACAGCTTCGCACGAAGGACGCGATACGATGATTGATGTCGTGCGGCGAACGGCGGAATGCTGCTTTATGCCGCTAACTGTCGGTGGAGGAATTAAGTCGGTTGATGATATGCGAGCGCTTCTCCAGGCCGGCGCTGATAAAATTTCTATTAACACTTCTGCTATTGTTAATCCTAAATTAATTGAAGACGGCTCAAAAAGATTTGGGTCACAATGTATTGTTGTGGCAATTGACGCAAGAAAAATTGCCGGGAATACCCGCGTTAATTCAGGAGAAGCTCATTCGGTAAAATTTGATTGGGATATTTCAGAAGTCGCTGTCGAGGATAATTCAAAATGGGAAATTTTTATTCATGGCGGTCGTACTCAAACGGGAATTGACGCGCTTAAATGGACTAAATATATTACAAAACTCGGTGCGGGAGAAATTCTACTAACAAGCATGGATACCGACGGTACTAAAGCAGGTTATGATAACGAAATATTGAGTACTGTTGCTGAAGCTGTGTCTATTCCTCTAATTGCATCCGGCGGAGCCGGGAATTTGGAACATTTTTACGATGCGTTTACCATTGGCAAAGTTGATGCTGTACTTGCCGCATCAATTTTTCATTTCAAAGAATTTACTATTGCTGAATCAAAAGAATATCTGGCGAAGAAAGGCATTCAGATTCGGCTGGCATGATATGGAGTGCAGGAATGCTGTATTTTTGCGACAGCAAAATTACATTTACTGATATGGAGTGCAGGAATGCTGTATTTTTGCGACAGCAAAATTACATTTACTGCGCTGTTGCATAGCAACAGATAATTAAACAAAAAATAATATTCAATAAATTTATAAGCTATTCCCATATCGAACAAAGCTTATTTATTCATTTTCGCATCGAGCTAAAATAAATAATCGCATTAAATGCCGCTTTGAGTTTCGTTATATTTTTGCCGCGTCAGTATTAATGCACTCCATAAAAAAAGGCGAAGCAAAAGCTTCGCCTTTTTATATTTTTTTAAACTCGTGTGAAATTATTCACCCGGTTTAATCGCGTCTACAGGGCATGAATCTACACATACACCACAATCTGTGCATACTTCAGCGTCAATCACATAAATAGGATCACCGGCTGAAATTGCACCACATGGGCATTCAGGTTCGCATGTACCGCAGGAAACACATTCATCAGTAATTACGTGTGCCATAATCAGTCTCCGTTATTAAGTTAAAAATTTTCCGGGCACATTGCCCGTTTGTTATTAAATTTACTGCAATAATATACTAAAAAGACGGAAAAACTTCAAGAGCATAATCCGAAGACTCATGTAAATGTCGAAATAACGTACCTGAATTTTCGTTAACTAATTTTTTGCTGATATTCCGGTCGCTTCACGCCCGCGCAGTAAATGCCGCTATCGCGCCTTTATTCCTGCACTCCATAACTGCATTGGATTGAATTTATTTCTGGCCATAATGTACCATGCAGCACCGGAAAGACACCCTTTGTCAGGATTAACCCATTCATCCTTGAACTCCGCAACAATTTTTTTTGCTCCTTTCGGAAGCAAACAGTAGAGTTTGTTATAATCTTTCCAGTCTGAACCATCAACAGTAACTTTTACCGGCCGCGCCGTCATCGGCCAGTAAAGATCAATTCCTTTTGGAGGATATGAAGTCATATCAATTTCAACAGTTAAAATATTATCATCTGCTTTTGCGCTGAAGTTCAGTAATCCAAAATGAGTCGGCAGTTTTTCAATCAATATTCCGTTTTTATTTCTCACCCATTTTTCCGGAACACCTGCCATCAAAATTAGTGCCCCATTATTCTCGTAAGCAAGCATTCCACGCAAAGAATTTACATAACCGGACCCAACCCACGTGTGCGGCATATCACCAATATAATTCGGGAGTCTGGCATCTCCAAAAGCTACTTCAGCAAGATGATTCCAATTTTTTGGTCGTCGGAAATTAAGCATTGATTCAAGAAGTCGAATTGCTCGTTCCGGCTGATCGAATTTCACAAAAGCCATAATTGACCTGATTTCATAAGGAGTAAATCCTCCCTGCCAGCCCGGTATATCTCTTTGAACCAATTCTTGATAATATCTTTCAAAAGTATTTTTCATAATTTTATCAGAAACAATACTTTTTTCATTACACGGGAAAAGAGCAATCGCTGTTGATGTTGGATCGGCATCACCTTTTTCAGCGCAACCGGGAATAAAATCGATATTTTTTTCTTCCATAGTTAATTTTATTGATTTTTGGATATCTTTGCGAAAGTCGCCATATTCTTTTTCTCCCCATTCCGCGATATCGTTATACCCTAAAATTTTTGCCGCCGCGATACCGTCTTTCCAACCTTTCAATCCCCAGAAATCATCCCAGTAACTGTGCATTGGCGGATTATAACCTTCATGGCTGTAAGATTTAGGAAAAATACCTATAAAACGTTCGCGCGCCGGATCATCTTTCAAATAATTTTTTGCGAGAGTTTTCTTTCTAAGTTCAGCCATATATTTCATTGCATTTTCTATTTTCGGAAAATGACGCTCAAGAAATTTACGGTCGTGCGTAAATCGATAAAACTCCATAATCGCGTAAATAAATTGTCCCTGACTGTCATATTCAAGGTCGCTTCCATATCCCG
>JAOZNZ010000861.1 GCA_029933535.1 bacterium
CATTTTGATATTAATCATTTTGACTATAAAAGTTTTGATTTGAATTTAATTATTTTGTTTTACCCCGTGGAATCACCAATTGTTCCACTGGGCCTATAAATAATAAGCCCCCGAATAAATCCGGGGGCTTATTTTAAAACAATATTTCTGCAAAACGCTTATCCAAAATATCTTTTCAGTAATCCGGCAAAAGCACTTCCATGACGCATCTCATCTTTACACATTTCGTGAACTGTGTCGTGAATAGCATCGTAACCAAGCTGTTTAGCTTTTGTTGCAAGGTCTTTTTTGCCTTTGCATGCTCCATTCTCAGCTTCTACTCGAACTCTAAGATTTTCTTTTGTGTCTGCACATACAACTTCGCCAAGTAGTTCAGCAAATTTTGCAGCGTGTTCAGCTTCTTCAAAAGCTATTCTTTTATATGCTTCTGCAACTTCAGGATATCCTTCCCTGTCTGCCTGACGGCTCATTGCAAGATACATTCCAACTTCAGTACATTCACCTGTGAAATTAGCTTTTAAACCTTCAACTATTTCAGCATCAACACCTTTAGCAACACCGATTACGTGTTCATCAGCCCAAACAAGCCCTTCAGCAGAAGCAACCTGTTCATTAAATTTTTCCGCGGGTGCACCGCACTGGGGACATTTTTCCGGTGGTGTATCGCCTTCATGAACATAACCACATACAGAACAAACAAATTTTTTCATTTCATACTCCTTTATTTTAGTTAAATAATTTTAAAATTCTATTAATTGGTATTATTGTACCAGTTTGCTTTTTAAATGTCAAGCGGCTAATTTATTTTAGATTTTGGATTTGTGATTTTAAAACAACAATATTTCTTTCTTTAAATGATTTTGTCCTAAATGATTTTGTTATTTTTCTTTTTTATTTACTCTGTGAGTTTAGTGAGTTCAATAATATTTATTTATTTATTTTATAGATCGACTGTCATAAAATGATTCTGTTTTACCCCGTGGAACTCCAATTGTTCCACTGGGGCCTCTAATCATTTTGACTATAAAAGATTCGATTTGTATTGTATTCTTATTCGATTACCGTTGATTCAAGTAATTGCCATCCGGTAAGCTGTTTATCTCCCCCACTCAAATATATCTCTGCCTGATCGCCCATCGCTTGCGCTTCTTCAACAGGCGGTTGAACAAAGAAAATGATTTCAGCCGGTAAGTCATTCCAAATTTTGTAGATTAATTTATCACTTTTGGGTGTATACTTAATAATAGCGACTTTTTTCTCAATGTACTGCCATTTTTTAACTTCCCCGGTCTTTTTCTTTTTGAGGGGGTCTAACTTGTGTGGACCATCAACTGTTTCATTGTTTGACGCATCTTTCAGACCGATAAGGCAGCCGTTTTCAAGATAATTAGCAAGGGGTATAGTCATTCCCATATCTTTTACTATGAGCTTAGCTTTACCATTCTTACTCTTGTATTTCCATTTGCCATGAGTATCATCATCACCGCTGGAAAGAATTGCATAACCTGAATCAGATGCACTTAATTCACTATTACATGCTGACGCAGTTCCTTTAACCCAATAATAATATTTTGTTGCCAACTCAACACTTGTATCTGAATAGTTATTGCTCTCCGAAGTGGCGATTAACGCTGCATTCGAAAGATTGTCTGAAATCCCTCTATATATTTCG
>JAOZNZ010000862.1 GCA_029933535.1 bacterium
CAATCGCACCGGATATCGGTGGTTATGTTTCCGATGTAGCCGACAATCCGGAAGTAAGAAAATTACTTGTCAGTGAACAGCGACGGCTCGGACTTGAAGCGGGAGATTCTGTGCTTGAGGGTCGTGATATTGGTTCCGACGTTTTTCCTGATGCCGATATAAAATTTTATGTAACAGCTGAAGCACGGGAAAGAGCCAAACGCCGTCTTGCCGATGACCAAAAGAAAAGTCCGGATTTAACGCTTGATGATGTGGAAAAAGCTGTGGTTGACAGGGATAAACGTGATAGCGAGCGACCGGTAGGTGCATTGAAAAAGATGCCTGATGCTATTGAAATTGACACAACGAATTTATCAATTGATGAGGTAATTGATTTGATGGTAAAGCATATTGGAAAATATAATTGATAAATAGTATAATTAATAAGATTTAATATTAAAACTTTGGAGAAAAAAATGCTGATGGTAAAACTCGATTCAAAAGGTCTGAAAAAAATTAAATGGCCCGCTTCGGATGTAGAAATTGTTAAAACCGCAATTACTTTGCTTGCTGCTGAAACAGAATTGAAAGACGGGAAATGTTTCCCGAAATTAAATCTTTTAAGGAAAATGATACTTTTTGCCAAAGAAGAAACTGATTTTGATGCTTTAATAGAAAACGAAAACGAGATTTCTGAAAATAACGCGCTCGCAAAAGCAAAAGATTTCACCCGCGTTATTGTGAATGGACTTGCTTATTTTCATGACCACGAGCTGAATAAACTTACAGAATGGGGACTGACTGTTGAAAAAGATAAAATTTATCCGCCTCTCGGTCGTGATATGATACTAGAAATGTTACAGAAATATGTTCAGAAAGAACTTGCTCTGATGCCTAATCTTAGATTGCAGAGCCCGCCTATTGCCCAGGTTCAGGCGGTAATAAAAATTCTTGTTCTCTCGCGCGAAAAACGGGAAAAATCTAAACTTAAAAAAGATAAAAAACAAAAACCTGAAGTGATTGAACGCTTGCTCGATGTACTTCAACTTGCGGCAATGTATCACATTGTTTTGGATTTTGAAGGTGTAATTGATGAACGTATTAGCGATTTAGGATTTGAAGTTGTCGATGTTCCTCAAAAGCAGCCTAGAGTAAAGAAAAGCGAAAAGAAATCGGAAGAAATAATTAACGATCAACCCCGGCATACGCGGGGCACGCAAGAAATGAGCAATGATCAAGTTCAGGAAACTGAACCTAAACAGGAAGAAAAACCCATTGAAGATAAAGTTGAAGTTGAAAATGAATCAATAATTGACGAGCAAATTTCGGAACAAATGGTGGAAAAAGAAGTAGCTAATAATTAAAAGTTATCAGTTATTAGTTAATAGTTAATAGTCGACACCTGACACCCGACACCTGACACCTGAACACTATATGTATGCCTGACTTATCCGTAAAAATAGCTGACCTGACTTTGCCGAATCCTGTAACTGTTGCTTCAGGTACTTTCGGTAATGGCGAAGAGATGAGCGAGTTGGTAGACATAAAAAAACTCGGTGGGATTTTTCTTAAAGGAACAACCCTTCATCCGCGTGCGGGAAATTCACCACAGCGAATTATTGAAACTCCATCAGGAATTATTAATTCTATAGGTTTGCAGAATGCCGGACTTGAAGACACGTTAAAAAA
>JAOZNZ010000187.1 GCA_029933535.1 bacterium
GGGTGTGTTGCCTGTGCTTGTCTGTGTCCGTCCGTGTTTCGTCAGTGTGAATTACTTCGGCAACTTAATCGTCGAATGCAGATAAATAGCTTCCGCTTCCTGTTGATTTCCTTCGGCAATTTGTTTCATTGCGATTCTTCCTACCGCTTCAGCATCAGCGACAGGGATATTTTTATTATGTTGCCAATCAGTTTCATTGATGATTTTATCATCAAATTCTCCACAGATCACAATTTTATCATTTGGATTAAGAAGAGAACCGGTGATTTCATTTCCTAAAATGAATCCGCGCTCTTTTTGCGTATTCGCAGATCTAAGTTCATAATAAAATCCACCTCCTGCTTTCGCGTCAATTAAAATTAATTGTTTTGTTTCAGAATTAGAAAGATTTGGATAAAAATCAAATTGTGAGATCCCTGTAACTTTTGCTGACCAGCCGTCAGCTAATCCTCTAGCTGCAGCAATTCCAACCCGGATGCCTGTAAAGGAGCCCGGCCCGCAATCAACGGCAATGGTGTCAATTTTTCTTGATCCCGCCTTTTCTAAGAGAGTTTGAACAGCGGGTAAAAGTTCAATAGTTGTTGCTCGTCCTGACGAAAGAAATTTTTGTCCGACAAAATTCTCACCATCAAAGAGAGCGAGAGAAGAATTACCGTAAGCAGCAGTTTCGAAAGATAAAAGCATAGGGAAGAATGGAGTAGTGGATTAATTCCCCCTTTTCTAAAGGGGGATTTTATTTGGATTAATGGATTATTGGATTACTGGATTAATTCCCCCTTTCTTAAAGGGGGTTAGGGGGATTTCTTGTTTGGATTAATAGTTGACAATTTACTCTGCTGCGCTTCGTGACATTTTTTGTTTGGAGTCTGATTACAGATCACGGATTACGGATTACCGAATACGGATCACGGATTTCATCCCAATTCATCATTATCCCCATCACCGACAATAAACTTTTCTTTATCCGCGTAAATTCCCTCACCGTGCAGCCACACGAAAATAGTTTTATACAAAATTTTCATATCAAGCCAAAAGGAATAATTATCTACATACCATACATCAAATTTAATTCTTTCGGGCCAGGAAAGTGAGTTTCTTCCGTTAACCTGTGCCCATCCGGTTACACCCGGTCGGACTTCAAGCCTGCGCTTTTGAAAATCTGTATATTCATCAACCTGATATTTTAAAGTGGGTCGCGGCCCGATAGCAGACATATCGCCAATAAAGATATTAAACAATTGCGGAAGTTCATCGAGGCTTATTTTTCTTAGGAAATCTCCTGATTTAGTAATTCGCGAATCATTTTCAGTAACGTGAAAACCTGTCTTTTCCGATCCTTCAGCCATTGTTCTGAACTTCAAAATAGTAAAAAGTTCCTCGTCTTTCCCAACACGCTCCTGTTTAAAAAGCACAGGACCTTTTGAGTCACGTTTTATCCATATCGCGATTGCCAGCATCAGCGGTGAGAGGAAAATAATACCGATTGAAGACATTATCAAATCAAAAATTCGTTTCATAGTTTTTTTCATTTTGGCTTTTCAATTAATTTCTTCGAGTTTTTAGCTGTAACAATCGGTTTTCCTGTTTGCTTCTAATTCTTTTTGTTCTGTTAAAATTGCAATAACATCAACAATAGAGAAATACCAAAGTTCTTTTTCATCATCCCAATGGGTTCTTACCGCTTTTTTTTGGAATAATTGTATTTTATTTTCTTTGATCATATCAACTCTTTTTCTAAATTGTCAAGATATTTCAGACACAGTATCCAAGACGTTTGTTATAGGATTTGTTTGGATGATTATCTGTTAGCAACATACCATTCAATCGTTTTCTCAATCCCTTCTTCAAATTTTGTTTTAGCTTCAAAACCAAAATATTCTTTGGCGCGCTGAGTGTCAAGACAACGGCGCGGCTGACCGTCCGGCTGAGACGCATCCCAAACTACATTACCTTGAAAACCTGTTTTTTCAACGATTAGTTCAACAAGGTCTTTGATGGAAATTTCAAATCCCGCACCAAGATTTACCGGTTCGATGCCGTCATATTTTTCCGTTGCGAGAGCGATTCCTTCAGCTGCATCTTCAACAAAAAGGAATTCCCGTGTTGCCGTTCCGGTACCCCAGCAGATAATTTCATCTTTTCCTGCTTCTTTTGCATCAACACATTTTTTGATGAGCGCGGGAATAACATGCGAAGAATTTGGATCAAAATTGTCTTTTGGGCCATACAAATTAACCGGTAGAAGGAAAATACCTTTAGAACCGTATTCATCTCTGTACGACTGAAGTTGAACAAGCATACATTTTTTTGCGATTCCGTATGGCGCGTTAGTTTCTTCAGGATAACCGTTCCAAAGTTCTTCCTCTTTAAAAGGCACAGGAGTAAATTTAGGATAGGCGCAGATCGTCCCTATAGCGACAAATTTTTCTAAACCGTAAAGCCGTGCCTGTTCGATCAACTGCGTTCCCATCATTAGATTTTTATAATAAAAGCTGCCGGGATGTTCGCGATTCGCGCCTATTCCGCCAACAACAGCTGCGAGATGGATTACTATATCCGGTTTTGCGTCCTGATACATTTTAATAATATCTTTTTCAGTTGTCAGGTCATAATCTTCGATATGGGGAACGAATATATTATTGCAGCCTTTAGATTTAAGATTTTCTATCAGATGAGAGCCGAGAAAACCTGCTCCACCGGTTATACATATTTTTTTACTTTTGATATCCATTTGTTACCTCTTGGTTTTATTTAATTTTTTGGAGTGCAGAAATAAAGACGCGGTAGCGGCATTTTCTGCATTATTTATTTTCGCTCGATACGAAAATAAATAAATATTTCGTGCATAAAAGTTTTTTCCTATGTCGCAGTAAATTAAATTTTGTTATCGCAAAACTTCTTTATTACTGCACTCCATACTATGCTTCTATTCTATTAGCGTTTTTATTTTTCCCTGATTATGCCGCATTTGGAAATGCGGCTTACTAAATATTTTCTAATCCTTAATGTTCTCGCGAAATTTCTTAAAAAAGAAATGTACGCCATTAACGGCGCTAAACAAACTCCCGGCCTGCAAAAAAGTAATACCAAAAACATTGCTGTCGGCGCGGCGAAAACGCGCCATGATGTTTTTATCAGCATTCCTAATGGACAGTTTTTAAGCCAGGTATAAAATACATTCGCGGGAAGACGGCGCAATGTAGCCGCATCTTTCGTATGCCAGCGAACTCCGTCCTGAGTTCCCGAATGAGCATGCCATGCAAACAGTTTTGGTGAATAAAGACATTTGAACCCCATTAAATTCATTCTGAGATAAATATCCACATCCTCACCGTAAGCAAAATATAGTTCGTCAAAAAATTGCTTCTCTTTTCCGGAATCAGGCTGGATCGACGAGTCGTCCAACGCTTCACGCAGGAAAACCGGACAACAGCCTGCGGGACCAAAGACTTCTCTTTCTGTTTCCGCATCGGTCAATAAAGTAGAGATGCTGAAATTTTTTGTCAACCAAACGCCTGAGCATAAAACTTCATTGGTTTGTTTTTCATCAAATCGATAAATTTTTGCTCCGAGCATTTGGTAATCATTATTTTCTAAAAAAAGTTGCGCCGCGTTTTTCAGAAAATCTTTGTCTAAAAATACATCGACATTTAACGGAATTATCCATTTGCCTTCAGCGACGTGGATTCCTGAATTCATTCCCGCCGCGAAACCGATGTTTTTATTATGCAATATTTTCTTTGCTGATGAATTGACAAAGAGGTCAAGCTGCACTTTTTCAATCCATTCTCTGCTTCCGTCTGTCGAGCCGTTATCGACACAGATCAGCTCAAAAGATCTGTACGATTGATTTTTAAGAGCATCGAGACAGTCTTTCAGATAATTTAAACTGTTCCAATTAAGAACAATTATAGAGAAATCGACTTTAATATTATCTTTCATTATAAGAATTTTATCAAAAGACTTGTATTTTTACAATAATTAGTTAAAATATACGTCATAAAGAAAACATAAGGAATGGATTGATGGATATGGAGTGCAGGAATAAAGCCGCGATAGCGGCATTTACTGCGCGTCCCGATTGATCGGGACGAAATACTTTGGAGTAACGGAATGATGGAATGATGGATGAACGCGGAAACCCGTTATTTTATTAGATGGACTGCTGTGCTTGTGTTAACTAACTGACAGCTACTAATTAAAGTACCTCACTTCGACCCGAAGTGAGTTGTTTATCAATATTTATACGTTGACTTTTGGCAAATTTATTTTTGTAAACAGTCATTTCGGGTCGAAATGACGTACCTGATTTCCAAAAGACCTTTTCGAATAGCTACTAATTAATGTTATGAATTTGAAATTATGAAATATTTTAATAAATTTTACTTTACTTTTTTATTAATACTTGCTGCGGTAACGTCGATTGCAGCCGTCGCCCAAAATCCTTTCGAGAAGAAAGTTAAATATAAAATTAAAAATAAAATAGATAAATTAGTTCTGGAAAAATTAAATGAATATCAAATTAAACCTGCGAACTTATCTTCTGACGCGGTATTTCTACGAAGAGTTTATTTAGATGTTATCGGTACTTTACCTACTCAACAAGAGGTAAATCGTTTTCTTTCCGATAAAAAACCCGGTAAACGTTATAAAACAATTAATTCTTTGCTTAAGCGAAAAGAGTTTGCGGATTATCAGGCGTTAAAATGGGGGGACTTGTTGCGGATTAAAGCCGAATTTCCAATTAATTTATGGCCAAACGCTGTTCAGGCATATCACGCGTGGGTCCATAACTCAATTGAACACAACATGCCGTACAACAAGTTTGTTTATGAATTGTTAACTTCAAGTGGAAGTAACTTTCGTGAGCCGCAAGTTAATTTTTACAGGGCTGTTCAGGGAAAAACTCCGGAATCTATCGCCAATGCGGTGGCATTGACATTTATGGGTATCCGTCTTGATAAATTAAGTAAAAAGCAACAGGCGGAAATGGCAACTTTCTTTTCACGGGTTGCCTACAAAAAAACTGAAGAATGGAAAGAAGAAATAGTTTATCTGAATCCTGAACCTACCAATGTGCTGCATACTGTGTTTCCCGATGGAGAAAAAATAACTATTCAAACCGATCAGGATCCAAGAAAAATATTTGCCGATTGGCTTGTTTCACCCAGCAATTCTTATTTCGCTCGTAATATTGTTAATCGTATTTGGTCGAGGATGATGGGTATTGGGATAATAAACCCGCCTGACGATATTTGTGCTTCCAATCCTGCTTCCAATCCAAAGCTTCTGTCTTTTTTGGAAAAAGAGCTTATAAAATCAAACTATAATTTGCGACACATTTATCGTTTGATTCTTAATTCTCGAACATATCAACAATCCTCAATTCCTCAAAGCAATAATCCTAAAGCCGAATCCTTATTCGCGTATTATCCTGTACGCCAGCTTGACGCCGAAGTACTTATTGACGCTATATGCACAATCACAGATACACGAGAAAATTATGACAGTGCCATTCCGGAACCTTTTACTTTTATCCCGAATTGGAACAAAACTATTAATTTGTCGGATGGCAGTATTACAAGCCCCTTTCTTGAAATATTTGGTCGGCCTGCCCGCGATACCGGATATGAGTCTGAGCGAAAAAGCAATACAACGGCAACCCAGCGTCTTCATCTTTTAAATTCGACTCATATTCAAAATAAACTGTTACGCAGCCGAAAATTAAAGAGAATTATCAGGCAAACGAGAGGGAGTCGAGACGAAAAAATTCGAGCGATTTATATTAATATATTATCGCGTTATCCCACGGCAAATGAACTTGAAATTGTAAGAGAATATTTAAATTCAGAACGAGGATCCCCCAAACAGGCGGTTATGGATATTGTCTGGGCATTATTTAACAGCAAAGAATTTTTATGTAAACATTGATATTAAAATGTACACCTATGAATAATAAAATGTACACAACCATGAACAAGAAATACAATACAAACATTTTATCACGAAGAGAAATGATTAAACTTGGACTCTTAGGTGCAGGAAGTTTAATGTTCGGTTGGCCTTTCAATCTCTTTGCGAAAGAAATTCTTCAAAAAGCAAAAATTAAAACAAAGGCAAAAGCAAAATCGGTTATCCAAATATGGTTGTGGGGCGGACCCTCTCAAAATGATACTTTTGATCCGAAACCTCAAGCAGGATACGATTATTGCGGCGAACTCAACAAAGCAATCGAAACTAATGTTAAAGGAATTAAAATAAATGCCGCTTTGCCACTGCTGGCAAAACAAGCGGATAAATATTCTCTGATTCGCAGCATGACTCACGGAATTAATGCTCATGAAACCGCTTCGTACATTATGCAGACGGGGCATGAGCCGGGGCGTCTGGTTTATCCATCTATTGGTGCGGTAGTTTCGTTGTTTAAAGGTTATGATTATGGTTATAATGGTGTTGTTCCGCCATATATTGTTTTAACCAAAGCGCAAGGGAGATTTTCGGAATCCGGTTTCCTTGGACAAAAATACAAACCTTTTGTCACAGGCGGAGATCCAAGTAAAACACCGT
>JAOZNZ010000863.1 GCA_029933535.1 bacterium
GTGCTGAAGCCGAGAGCCGATTCACTAAAATTGCTCCATCCGTTTGTATTTTTAGATTTTACCCAATAATAATAATCAATACTTACATCACCGGTTGTATCTGTAAAAGTAGTCCCGGAAAGTTCGATTGAAATAGCCGTTGCAAGGGAACTGTCGTCAGAATCATATCGCCATACCTGATATTTATCTGCTCCTTCAACTTGGTTCCAGTTCACCACGACTTTGTCCACGAAATTTCCCTGTGAAGCGGAAATATTTCCCGGTTCCGGAGGAGGAGAAAGTTCGTTACTGAAAGCGTAATACAGAATATGATCTGTATTTGTTTCTGCAGGAGTTACTGACATCGGAAAAACGCCGTTTGGAGGAGCAGTATATATATATTTATAAAGTGTTCCGCCGTTACCGTTAAGATTCGGGTTCAACTCAATAATTGAGGATTCGGAATCGCCGGGAGCGAAATATGCCGTTCTGTTTCCCGCAAAACCGCGATTATAAAAAGTCATTGCATACATCGCACCGGGAGTAAGATTTGACAGAATTATTGCGCTGGATTGGTTATAACCTTCCATAAAAAAATCATATACAAGATTAGTTCCATCACCTGTAATTTCAGGATTACCTACAGTCCCGCTTACAAAATTATTGTCACCGAAACCATTTATCATTGACCAGTTTATTCCGCTGATGTCAGAACTGCTTCCGGTAAATAATTCTCCGTTGATAGCTACATCATCATCATCGCCAAGATTAATTTTATGAGAATAAGTTTTACCTGAATTTATTTTTGAACTGACGTCATTTGTCCAGTTGTATTCATAAAAATTAGATTTTGTTGAGCGGATAGTAAAGTTATCTACAGTAGTTCTTGAAGTTGCTTCCGCCCATGAATCAAGAATTATATAATTACTTTTTAAAGGAGTTTGCCTGACATAAGTAAATTGGTTCAGCGCGCCTACACCGGCATTATGAAGATTCATAGGTTTATCATTAATAAACAACGCTACTTTTACGTTATCATCTCCGCCAAAACTTTCTGTAGTGACACTGATAAGAACATGGAAAAATTCGCCGGAAGAAATTGTTTCCGGACCAAATGCAGCGACATTGACACCATTATCAAACATTAGATAGTTTCCCTGCACATTAAAAAGAAATCCTAAACCTTTAGTAGTATTAAGACGTTCGTTTTGGTCTTCCGCGCCAATAGAAATTCCGGTCCACGAAACTGCTTCGGAAGTTAATATATCGAATTCAACGGTAAAGCCGTCTGTAAGTTCCGTGAAATTATGATCCGGTGAAATCATATTCGGTCCCCAGTATAGTTTGCCCGGAAAAGGAGCGGTATCGCCAACCAAACTCCCGGCAACACCTGGACCGGAATAATTTAACGGCGCGAGTGTGCCGATTTGTCTGCCGGCAACTGTGTTGCTCATGTTAACATCGCCGGAACCCGGGATATTGTTAAATGTATCCTGGAAAACGATTTCTGCTAATGTTTTTTGGGGAGTAAGAAATGTGAAGAGTGACAAAAGTAAGATTGACACAAATGTTAAATGATTTTTTCTCATGACGAATTCTCCTTTGAGTTGTTAGTTGTTGTTTGTTAGTTTAAGAGATTGAGTCAAAACATTATAACAAAAAAATTAGCTTTTTGCAATTAGTTGAA
>JAOZNZ010000188.1 GCA_029933535.1 bacterium
TGTTGTAACTCCACCTGATAAAAACGGGAATGTTAATCCGGGAATCCTCGCCGCATGTAAAACTTGCGGCATTAAAGAAATTTACAGAATCGGCAGCGCGTGGGCAATCGCCGCACTCGCTTTAGGAACTGATTCAGTCAAAAAAGTTGATGTTATCGCGGGACCGGGAAATCGTTTTGTTACCGAAGCTAAACGCCAACTTTACGGTTATGTCGGAATTGATCTTATAGCCGGCCCGAGCGAGAGTTTAATTATTGCTGATGAGTCCGCTAATCCAAAATGGGTGGCAGCAGATATTCTTTCACAGGCCGAACACGCCGGCAGCACAACTTTTTTAGTATCCGACTCCCCTGTCGTTCTGGATTCGATTGAAAATTCAATCAATGAATTACTGGAAACGATATTAACTGCTGATTCATTAAAAAAAGCTGTGGAAGAAACATTTACTTCAGTACTTGTTGATTCAATTTCCGAAGCGGCGGAAGTAACGAATAAAATTGCTCCGGAACATTTGCAAATAATAACAAAGGAAAATGAAAAAATCTTGAAAAATATCCGCAACGCAGGCGCAATTTTCCTCGGCCCTTATTCCCCGGTTCCTCTTGGCGACTTTTGCGCCGGTCCGAGTCACGTTCTTCCAACAGCCTGTGCGGCGACATTTATGAGTGGACTTTCTACCGACACATTTATAAAAAGGATGGGGGTCATTAATTTTTCTGAGAAATCATTTAAAACCATTAGCAAAACAATGAAGGTAATTGCTGAAAAGGAACAGTTACCGGCACATAAATATACAGCAGAAGTGAGAACCCTGGAGTGATGGGAAGTGGTGTCAGGTGTCAGTAATCCGGCAAACCAAACAAAATCCCCCTAGCCCCCTTTAGGAAAGGGGGAATGAATCCAGTAATCCAGTAATCCAGTAATCCAATAATCCAGCATTTATAATGATTTTACCGATAACATACGAAGGAAATCCTATTTTACGTCGCCCTTCTCAGCCTGTTGCTGCAGTTACAAATGATATTTTAATATTGATTGACGATATGTTCGAAACAATGGATCAATCAAAAGGAATAGGATTAGCCGCACCACAGGTTGGGAGAAATATCCGTGTGATAATTGTTGACACACAACAAAAAAAATCAAAACCTTTCGCTTTGATAAATCCTGAAATTGTTCACACAGAAGGCGAACAACTTTATGAAGAAGGATGTTTGAGCTGTCCAGGTCTTACCGGAACTGTTAAACGAGCGGCCAAAGTTACAGTTCTTGGTCTTGATGAGAACGGCAATGATATAAAAATTGATGCCGAGAAATTACTCGCTGTGGTTTTGCAGCACGAAATTGATCATCTTGACGGAATTTTATTTCTCGACCGGTTAAACGAGGAAGAAAAACAAAAAGTCGAGAAACAAAGAAAAGTGGCAAAGATGTGATTTGTACTTTGTAAATGGTGAATAATGATTCCCTTCCTTGCTGAGCAGGGATACCGAAGGTCTATATGGTTCTTCACTTTTCTTTTGCCCATTTCTGCTTTAAAAGTGCGCCAATGTCATGTCAAGTTTGTAGTGATGCAAAGCAAAAAATAATAAAAACAAATGTGGCTGCAAGCGAGGAACGAGCTTGTGGACTCCACCGGCTCGCTTTTCTCACCGGCAGCTACATTGCTTATATCGACTCATGACATTAGTGGCGTATTGATTATTTAATTTATATGATATAATAAAAGATTATGAAAAATTCTATTCTTTTAAAAAACTGCCTCGCTATTGCCACTGTTAATGATAACAATGAAATTTTGTACGACGGTGACATCCGTATAGATGAAAATATAATTACCGCTGTAGGGTGTAATTTAGACGAAGATGCTGACGATGTTATTGATTGTTCCGGTAAAATAGCATTACCCGGATTTATAAATACCCACCATCACTTTTTCCAATATTTAACAAGAAATTTGCCGGCAACGCAAGACTCAAAATTATTCGACTGGCTTATTTATCATTATGAAATTTGGCGGGGAATAACTCCGGAAATGGTTTACATAAGCTCACTCGCGGCAATGGCGGAACTTTTACTTACAGGCTGCACAACAGCCGCTGATCACCATTATCTTTTCCCGGCCGCTTCAGGCAAAAATCTAATCGATGAACAAATCAACGCCGCAAACGAAATAGGTATGCGTTTCCACCCTACCCGCGGAAGTATGAGTCGAGGAAAATCTTTAGGTGGACTTCCACCGAACGACGTAGTTCAATCGGAAGATGAGATTATAAAAGACAGTATTCGTCTGATTGATAAATACAACGATTCATCAAAATTTTCTATGTGCCGTGTTTCTCTCGCGCCGTGCTCTCCGTTCAGTATTACAACTGAATTAATGCGTGACACCGCCATTCTTGCACGTGAGAAGAAAGTTCATATGCACACACATCTTTGTGAAACAATTGACGAAGAAAATTACTGCATTGAAAATTATAATAAAAGGCCGCTTGAATATATGGAATCAATTGGCTGGCTAGGTAACGATGTATGGTTTGCTCACGGAATTTATTTTAATGATGATGAAATTAAAAAACTTGGCGAAACCAAAACAGGTATCGCACATTGTCCGTCTTCAAACTTGCGCCTTGGTTCAGGAATTGCACCCGTCAGAGAATTAATTAACGCCGGCGCAAGAGTTGGTCTCGCCGTTGACGGCAGCGCAAGCAACGATTCCTCAAATATGCTTCAGGAAGTTAAGCACGCAATGCTTATTCACAGAATTAAAAGCGGTGTTGATTCTATGCCGGCAAAAGACGCCATTCGAATAGCAACACGTGGCGGAGCAGAAGTTCTTGGCAGAAATGATGTCGGCTCTATCGCGCCTGGAATGGCAGCCGACCTTGCTCTTTTTGATGTTGATTCACTTGCTTATGCCGGTGCGATGACTGATCCTGTTGCCGCGCTTCTTTTTTGCGGTTACGATCATCGCGCGTGGATGACAATGGTGAACGGAAGAATACTGGTTTTAGAAAAGCAGTTAGTATATTTTGACGAAATGGAAATTGCTGATGAGGTAAATAATTCATCTGAGAAACTACTTTAAGATATCATGATCAAAAATTTTTACACACCGGATTCATTAAACAAAGCTGTTGAGTTTCTTAAAAATAACTCTTCTGCATCGCCAATTGCAGGCGGAACATTTCTCTCACTTCACAGTTCAAAAAAAATCACTTCTTTTGTTGATTTATCACAACTTGATCTGAACTCAATAAAAAAGAAAAATAACTCTCTTATTATTGGTGCGACAACAACTTTCGCTCAAATAGCAGAATCAAAATTCTTTCCGCCGCTTTCTGAAATTACCGGCAATACAGCGACAGAACCGTTAAGGAATATGATTACAGCAGGTGGAAATGTAATGATTCCGCTTCGCTGGAGCGATCTTCCTCTGATATTTCTTGTTCTTGACGCAAGTTTTGTATTAAGATCTCCACGAAAGAAAATAATTTCCGCAGATAATTTTTTCAAGAAACTGCCTAAATCAATTCTAAATAACGGTGAACTTCTTACTGAAATTATTATACCTGAAATTTCAAAAATCAAACTCGCGCGAAAAAAAATTGTAAGAGCTCATGACGATTTCCCCGCTCTTCAGCTTGCTGTATCATTAACATTTTCAAGAAAAAAAATAGACTTTATAAGAATCGCTTTTGTGGCAAATAAACCGCTTCCCACCCGTCTTAAAAAAACCGAAAAATTTCTTCTAAACAAAATCCCGGATGATTCTTTAATTGAACAGGCGGCAGCCATTGCCGAAGCGGAAATTCCTCACCTTAATGACATCCGTTTTTCAAATGATTATTTAAAAGAAATGATTCGTGTTTATACTCGCAGATTAATTCACCAATGTATTAACCAATAATGAAAATTCAACTTACAATTAACAGCGAAAATAAAATGTTCGATATTCAACCGGACGAGAAATTGATCGACACGCTTCGAAATAACAACTATAAAAGTGTAAAATTCGGATGCGGAGAGGGAACATGCGGAACTTGTACTGTTCTTATTAATGGAAAGCCTCGATTATCGTGTATAACTTTCACGGCGCAAATGACAGATAAAGAAATAACTACGCTTGAAGGCATCGGTACAATTGAGAATTTACATAAACTCCAAAAATCTTTTATTGATGAAGGCGCAGTGCAATGCGGTTATTGCACACCCGGAATGATTTTATCGGCAAAGGCGCTATTAGACAAAAACCCAAGCCCGACAGAAGAAGAAATTAAAAAAGCACTTGACGGAAATAAATGCAGATGCACAGGATACGGGAGCATAATCAAAGCAATTATGAATGTAGCAGAATGATTAACAATACGATTAATTCATTAGATTTAAGGCAGAATAATTTAAGGCAGAATAATTATTTTAAATTTAATCTTTTTATAGTAAGTTTATCAAATAACCCAACCCAAAATCAAAACTAAAAAAGTCGGAAATCAAATTTGCTCAGCAGAGCAAATTTACTCCGAGAGCCTAAAAATCATAAACCTCGGCGCGACATATGGGTATTGAAATTAAAAGAAAGATAAAATTGATTTCTGAAGCAGAATTCCATAAATTAGATTATAAGATTATGGGATTGGTATTTCAGGTTCATAATGAATTAGGTAAATTTTGTAACGAAAAGATCTGTCAAAATTATCTTGCTCATTTATGTAAAGAAAATGGAATTAATTCAGTCGATACTGAAGTTCCTATTGTCGTTAGTTTTGAAAATTTTATAAAAAAATTTTATATTGATATTCTTATTAATAATACAATAATATACGAACTTAAATCTGTTAATTCAATTAATAATGAACATAAGCGCCAGGCTTTAAATTATCTTTTGCTTGCGGGAATTAATCATGGAAAAATAATAAATTTCGGAACTACTTCTATTGAGTTTGAATTTATTTCCACTTCATTGACACAAGATAGTCGATATAATGTTTCTTTAAGAACAGACAAATGGATAAATACTGACATAGATAGCAAATGGTTGAAAGAATTAACAATTAATTTACTTAAAGAATGGGGAACATTTCTCGGTGTTCAACTTTTTTATGATGCTATCTTATTCTTTCGTGGTGGAAAAGAAAACGTAGTAAGATCAATAAAAATCACTTGTGATGATCTCGTAGTTGGAACTCAAAACTTTTATTTGTTAAATAATCATACTGCATTTAATTTATCTGCTATGACAAAAGATAAAAGATTTTACAGAAAACATCTCGAACAGTTTTTAACACATACTTCACTAGATACAATACAATGGATAAACTTTAATCATCATAACATCGAATTTGAAACTATAATAAAATAGAATAATTCTATATTTATGTTTTAATTTAATTATTCTGCCTTAAATTATTCTGCCTTAAAATCTTAATAAAACAATAATTTTGCTATAATGAAAATAGTTGGTAAATCTAAAAGAAAAGTTGATGGGCCCGGGCTTGCCACCGGTAAACAAAAATTCGTTGATGACTTTGATATGCCCGGAATGCTGGTCGGTAAAATCCTTGCCAGTCCGCACGCGCATGCAATCATCAAAAAAATAGACATATCTAAGGCTGAGAAATTGCCTGGAGTTCATGCTGTTTTATACCACAAGAATGTTCCACGGGTGGCGCATACAACTGCCGGCCAGGGATTCCCTGAGCCATCGCCTTACGATACTTTTATGTTTGACAAAAAAGTTCGTTATGTCGGCGATCGTGTTGCCGCGGTAGCTGCTGAATCAGAAGAAATTGCAAAAAAAGCTCTTTCCCTCATCGATGTGGAATACAAAATTCTTCCGGCAATTCTTTCCGCAAAAGACTCTTTGAAAAAGAAAGCTCCGGTAATTCATGACGAACCGGAAGCAATAATGCCTATTCCGGTACCCTACGATCCAAAAAGAAATATAGCCGCGGCAACTGATGTTCAGGTTGGTGATATTGACAAAGGATTTGAGAAAGCCGATTTGATTGTCGAACGAGAGTTCAAAGCACATTACGCAACTCATTGTCCTATGGAACCGCATATAACTCTCGCATATCCCGATGAAAACGGACGGCTTGTAATTGTAACCAGTACACAGGTACCGTTTCACGTCCGCCGAATTGTTGCACAGACGCTCAAGCTGCCGATAAAGAAAATTCGTGTTATCAAGCCGAGAATTGGCGGTGGATTCGGCGGGAAGCAGGAGATTCTTCTTGAGGATGTATGTTCAGCTCTGACTTTAAAAAGCAATCGGCCGGTAAAAATAAGATATACGCGCGAAGAAGAATTCGCAAAAAGCCGAACGCGGCATGAGCAGTATGTAAGTTTAAAAATCGGTGCCACAAAAAAAGGGACACTCACTTCTATTTACATGGATGTTTTGAGCAACACCGGTGCTTATGGTTCTCATGCTTTAACTGTTGCATGTAATTGCGGCAGCAAAACTCTGCCGCTTTATCCTTGCGATAATGTACGTTTTAAAGCAACAACTGTTTATACAAATCTACCTGTAGGAGGAGCTTATCGGGGTTAT
>JAOZNZ010000189.1 GCA_029933535.1 bacterium
TTTAGGAAATCCTTGAGAAGTTTGACCGCGGTATTCTATTCCTATCCAGCCATCATATTCATTAAAAGGAGAAGAAATATCGTTTAAATTATTTTCGCCGTTGAAAATAATGCTCATTCTTGCTCTTATTTTAGGTTCATTAGAAATTGAAGTACCAAGAGTTTCAACTATCACAATCGGGAGTCGGGTTGAAGTTAAAATATCCGGAAAAACAGAATAATACGAATGACACTTTACGGAACCTGGAATACAATCTGACTCGTAACAAACAGCGCTTACAACTGTTGTTCCTGTAATCCAAATTGGAGATGAATAAACTGTAGAAAATTCATTTGGAACAGAACCATCCAAAGTATAATGAATCGTTTCATCATCCGAATCTGAACTTAAAGTTAAGAAAAACGGGATAACAAACCCGCCTGGAGAAGAAAAATCCGGTGAAGAACAGATGCCGTTAAAACCTTCGTTTGTATTCCTGTTTCCGGGAGTTGGAGCAACAAAATAAAATAGGTCTGAACTTTCAACATCCTTTTTACCTATTGAAATATCTGTTGGTATTTCGTCAAATTCAATCCTGTCGATTAGGTTTGAATCAGGTAAAGTTAATGATAGAGTTTCGCCATCAGAACTTAACTTGAAATTTGTGTGTAATGATCCATTTGTCCGATCTTGTGAAGAAGCAAATACAACAAGATAAGAACTCGGAAGAAATTCAATGTCCGGGAAAGTCCATTTGAATAATTGTGATTCATTATCGGACAGACCATAACCTTTTAAGTTTACAGATTCATCACCGGCGTTGTATATTTCTATCCAATCGTGAAATTCGCCATATTCATCAGCAAGAACAGTATCATTTTCAGACATAACTTCGTTGATAACAATTTTATGTGTTTCATCGGCAATTAACGTATTACAAAACATTATTGCAATAAACCAAAAATAAATATTAAGCCTCATTATTTTATTCCTTTGGATTTTCGATAAAATTTTTGAAATACTATTGGCGGAACTAATTTTACTTTATTATTTTTAGATTTTGAATATTGAATATCAAGCCAATCGTCATACCAACCATGACAATACTGAAACCAACAAGAATGAAATTGTGGGAATTTTGCATTTTTATCTACCCAAATCTCCGGTTTTTTGCGTTCCCTTTTCTGTATTTTATGAGCCCAATCATCCCAAAGAAAAACAACATCGTTTTTAATTACAAAATGTTTTTGCATATCCTGAACAGTACCTTTTTTAAAATGAAATTTAGCATAATAAGAAGGTCCAAGCGCATCAATAACTCCAGATAACTGTTTGGCATAGACGTAAAAGTCATTTTGTTTTGCCATAAAGTTTGGACGAATGACCCTGATATCAAGTTTTTTAAGATATTCGCGTGTAAGTTTAAGATAGCTTTTCAGCGCGAAATCTTTTTTTGCGGTGCTTGACCAACGGTTAAATTTTATGCCGGTCCCATAAACAGAATTTTCCATATTTCCGGCGCCTGTTTCAGCATTTATTGATATTTTATCTCCTTTATTTTTATAAAAAAAGTCCAAAATATCGGGTGCAAGATCATACAAAAGAAGATTAAAACCCAAACCAACATAATTATTTGTTGCTACACCATTACGTATCCAACGATTATAAAAAATATTTTTGCTGTAATCCATGTTACCGCCATCGGACATGAAAGAACACATATAAACTTTATTAGGATCATAAATAATGTTTGTATTAATATTTTGTTTGAAAGAAATATTATTGCCGTCGAAACCGGAATGAAAGGAAGTGTTTGCTATGCCTAACATATATTGCGCAGTTTTGCCCAACTTGCTTGTTCGCAAATAAAAGCCTTCTTCAGAATTTCTTCTACCAAAAATAATGTCATGAAAAGGAATAGGTTCCATAAACAACCATTTAGTAGTAACCTTAATCTTGCCATTAATTGTATTAGAAATTAATCCGCCATATCGGCAATATCGTCTAATGTCTGTTTTTAAATCACCTATTGAACCAAGAATAGTTGCATTTATTGGCATTTCTTTTAATAAAGTGTCAAATTCGTTATACATTTCCTTAAAATCTCTTCTATAGAAAAAAGGGAAAATTTTATGCGCAATAAAATAATCCCGATTGACCTGAAATAACAACGGATGAACATGCGCAATTGCGCGTCTTGAACATAACGGCCAGAAATTTTCTATCATATAATTGTAAATAGCCGGACTATTTGTCAGGCCGCGCTGCGCGCAGTTTTTGTCATTAAGAATTTCAAGAACCGGCATCGAAAAATCATATTTATTTGTTAAAATCTTATAATCTTCTATTGAAAGAGCTATACAATTACTTACAGAACATAAAGCTGTCATATAATTTACTAAATCACCTTTGTCATGGTCGGAAAATAGCGAATCAGGATAAATTATCACACTTTTTACTTCCGGCGGTTTTGCAAATTTTTTTATAAGAGAATATAAATCTTTTTCTTCATTGAATACCATATTATATTTATTAGTATAAAACGACAGCATATAGTCTTCACGGCGTGATGCCCATAATTGGTACCATGAATCCACTTGATATAATCTTGGTTGAACACGATTAACAAGTCCCTGCAAAGTTACGAAGGCAAACATTCTTGAATAATATTTTTTGCGGTTTTCAAATCCCGCGGATGTATGGGCATAATTATTATTATCATTATGGCCCCATCGAAGATCAATAAAAGTCTGAGTAACACAAGGAGCAGGCGATTTTGGCAGAATAGGAACTTCAAAAATATGAGGAGGAAGATCAGGCGCAACATTTATTTTTAACACGCTTTTAAGTTTTTTAGTTTCGCTTTTGTCGGGAGGGTTAAAGTTAACGGTTGCGAAAATAGTGCCTATGCCGGACGCGCCAAAAGTAACAGTTGTTTTTTCGCCGCTTTCTGCTGTTTTTAACGTCCAGCAAGGATTTGAACACAACCAGGAAACTTTACAGGTGGTTACGACCATGCCCGCGGAATAACAAACGTAAGCGTACAAATCAATAGAGTTTGTGAGTGGTAAATCTAAAGAGCGAAGAATATGTTTGTCACGAGCGTAAGCAATAGTAGCATCTGCCGGGGTAGAATAAACATCTTTAGGTTTTAATCTTATTTTGAGGATGTATTCGAGGTCAGCAGGCGCATGACCTGAAAACATGCCGTCGAAAGCAATTGCCGCAATAGAAAAAACAGTTAGAAGAGATAAGATAAACGTTTTATGTTTCGTTTTCATATTTTTCTCATAAAATAATAAATAACAAATGATAAATAACAATTAATAAATAGAAACGGTTCCGGGATAACTCTGTGCTCGCCGGGAGTTCCACCGTCATAATCGCTTGGTGCCCAGCTTTCCGGCAGCGCATTATCCTCATAGACATTAATTAGTTCAAGAGAAGGACCGTTGCCATCAGGCTCGGTTGGCCATGGGGAAACATTCGAATACGTCACACAATCAATTACGTTGCTGTTTAGGTCGAGCAAACTGACAGTTTGGCCTGTATCGGAAAGCGTCAAAGCCGACCATTGCAATAGATGAGAGCATTGATTGCTGTAGTAAGATGCATTTTTTGCAATAACAATAAATTCACCGCTTTCAAGAGTTTCATTTGTTGGGAAAGTATATTCGTTTAAAAAGAAATTTGAAAAATCAATCGAATCCCAACCAGAATTATATAATTCAATAAATTCACACTCATTAGACTGCGAAGATAGCGGATTATAATGCAATTCTGAAATTATCAGTTGATTCATATTTGTTATAAAATACACAGATAGATTTTGCGATTGGCTGATTTCAGCATTTAAAGATTTTGTCAGCAATATTTCTATTCTCTCAGGAACAGTTTCGTAAGGATAATTTTTCATCGAAAAAGAAATGACTTTGCTGAATTCTCCGGGCGCAAATTTAAGAGAATTGTTGTCCAAAATTCGAGAGGATGAATTAGTAATTCCGATAACAAGATAATCGACTGTAATTGAATTAGTTGAAACCATGGATAAATCCACCGGAATATTTACGGAAATGTTATCATTTATATAATTAGAAAGAGAAGTTGAAAATCCAATGCCAACAGACCCTAAAGCAGAAGCTTTTTGAATAAACGGTATTAATTTGTTAATATGGATATCACTGTTCCAAACTTCATTGACAGGGAAATTAGGATTGAATTTCGAGAATACATTGCCGGTTATGTGAGTAGAATTAAGTCTTGGTGACCAAATATCATGGCACATATTCCAACAATCTTTATAGTTGAATATAGAAACAGAATTCGAAACATTTAAAAGACCGTTTTGAGACCATGGATAGTTGTCACCAAATCTTAATCCAATTTCATTATTTATCAGCAAACAGAAATTTACATAAACAAACGGACTGCCGTAACCTGCTTCAATTCCCTGCCCGTTATTCATAAATACAGAATCAATTATATTAATAGTTTTTGTACCTGGATGAGAAGAAAAAGCGCCACCTTCGTGAAAACAACTTTCTATCCAGCAATTTATGAGATCAACTTTGCCGTATCCACCCGAGCCGGCATCAATACCATCATCTTTTGCCCATCCAATCAAAGAATTATTTAATTGAAGCACTCCTTCGGTCATATAAATTCCATCATTATCGGCATCGGAATATGTATCATCATAGTATGGAAAATCAATCATAGCACTATTATAAAATGAACATGTCGATGAATTAAATTGACCTACAGTAGTGCATTTTTGAATAAGGCAGTTGAATGCATTTAGTCCCGCATTTTGTCCATGAAAAGCCTGTCCGGAATTATCAATAATAAATACATTGCTTAATGTTACTTTTGATATCGAATCAAGAAGAAAAAGCGCCTGCTCTTGTCGGTGACTGCGATACCCATGTGCGGACATCCAATTTTTAATTGCGCCGCTGCCGGTAAAAATTGCTCCGTTTATGTTGGCAGTAGAAACAGAATTGCTAAAAATGAATCCGCCCCATGGAGCTGTTTTGTTTTTTGGAGCAAAAACCACAGGTTTTTCCAAACTGCCATTGATTTCAAGATCGCCATTGACAATTATATTGACAGTTGGTTCAAGAAAAATTATACAACCGGGTTCAACGGTTAAAGACACACCTGAATCAATTTCAATATCATTTACAATCATAATCCTGGAATTTTCCGACCATACAGTGTCGGTTATAATATCCGAAGAAACAGTTGACCAATTTTGCGAAGCGTCAATTTGAATAAAAATATTTGTTCCTGAAGATTTTATGGCAGGATTTAAATTAAGAGATGTCCCGGCGTTTGTCTCCGATAGAAAAGTATAGCCTACTCCTCTTTTTAATAAAATATATGAATTGTTTAAATCGTCTATTCGGACATAACCGTTTATTCGTTTCCATTGACCACTCTGGTCATTCATAATTGCGACTAAAGGAATAGGCGATTCCGAAGGATATTTGGATGGAGCTACTAATAAAAGATTGGCTGATTTACATTCGTTTGATGATGATTCTATTGGCCTTGGGGGTGTCCAGGGAAACAATCCCCATTCCGGGTTTCCTCTTTCTTTGCTGTAAATGTTAAATTGAATATTGGTTGAAGTAGTTTGCCCGTTTGTTCCTGTAACATTTATTTTATGATATCCGGGTTGAGAAACCGTTATCCATTTATCTTCAGGTATAAGCTTATCATCAAGAAAAGACGAATATGAATATTCAGGTTCTGATTCTATGCGAAAAGTAACATCGTTATACACATTAGTTTTATCATTAATACCTTCAACAGAAATATCGGCTGCAAACGCTAATGAGAAAACAGAAAAGCAAAAACAAAATACTATTTTATAGTAAAACTTATTCATGACAATTTAAAAATTTATACGCTAAAAAATATATGAAAACAAAAATAAAAAATGGCTCAGGCACGGAATTGGCTGCGCCGGGAGTTCCTCCAAAAATTTCACTTGCCAACCAGTTTCCGGGTAGCGAATTGTTTAAATAAGGAGCTAATAATTCGAGAGAAGGACCGGCGCCATCCGGGAGTGGAGGCCAGGATATTCCATCATCGTAGCTGACAAAATCCACTTGATTATTTTCAGTATCAAACAAACTTATTTCTTCACCGCTATTTGACAGTTTTCCGGTTTTCCATTGAAAAACCTGAAAGCCGTTGTCGGAATATGTATTGGAATTTATTGTTATAACAATATATTCATCAGGTGATATAAAAGAAGCATCCGGAAAAGTAAATTCTATGCCATTTGAAAAAAAGAAACCTGAAAGAGCAATCAAGTTTGTTCCGGAATTATAAAGTTCCAAAAATTCAAAATTATCATCCAATCCCTGGGAATCGGAAGGATTGTAATGCATTTCGTTGATTACGATAGGTGCTATTGAACTAAATTCTGCCGTTATACTTGAATCTTGATTTAAAATAATTGATATTTCATCGGAAGAACTGTTGGTTATTCCGCTCCATCGAACAAAACGAGAACCGGGGTTTGCTGTCGCTTTGATTC
>JAOZNZ010000190.1 GCA_029933535.1 bacterium
GTGGTACAATATTAGTGGATATTCATTCTATATGTCAACTTTTCCCGTACAGCTAGAAAAATTATAAGCAGAACCATTTTATTAATTTAATCCATGACGCACAAGGAAGTGTGTCTTACTTATAATCACACATCCGGTAGTCACTTGCTAAATTTAATTTTTAATAAAATTAAATTTCCAATGATAAATAATAAATAGAATCCCGGTTCAGGGATAATATTATAATTCAAAACAACATTCCCTGTGTCAGTTGCCGTTTTGCCGTCAACTGCAATGTGATACGTTTCACCAAGTACAAATGAAAAAATAACCTTGCTTGTGTTTGTGCCCGGGCTGGCATCATCATTAGAAGTAATTTCTGTAAGGTTGCTGACATTCGGTCCTGTGTAAACAGCAAGAACGGTATCGAAATCGCTGCCATGCGTGTCAACGAGAAGAATATCTCCGGCAGCTGATTCTATCGCCATTGTGCTTGTCGGTGCCGACCAGTCCCACCAAACTGAATGATAAGGACCGCCGTTCCCTGCATGCGCCGGTTCGCCGGGTTCGATTATTGCAGAGCTATTATTCGCTTCCGCTTGCTCCATAGTATTAATTAGAACAGACGCATTTTCAAAAACATCTGTTCCTTCCGGAGAATACGCTTCATAAGCACCCATGTCTACCGTGCCGCCGGTAATTCTCGGATTGCCATCAAGGTCTGTCGTGCCGATCATCCAGGAAAGATTTGTTCCGGCATCAACGCATGGAGAAATACCATAAAGGCGAAGATTTGCGGTGTTGGTATCAACAAACAGCGGATCTCCTGATATATTGTCATTGCCGCTCAGCCCTGGTGAACAGCAGTAACTTATTGTTGAAGAATCATTATATTCCGTTGCATTTGTAGCAGAATTATAATAAATAATTGAGTTCAAAATTGTGCCGCCACTCTTGAAATATACTCCGCCGCCACGGGCGTCCGACGTGTTTTCACTGATTGTACAGTTTTTCACTGCGCCGCCGTAATAGCAATACACACCGCCGCCGACACCATTCGCAAAATTCCCGCTGATTTTACAGTTTCTCATTTCGCCGTTATTTTGTAAAATCACGCCGCCACCATCAGTTCCTGATGTATTATCTGTAATTGTACAATTTTTTACCGTTCCACCACTATAAAACTTTATACCGCCACCTTTTTTGCCAGATGAATTCCCATTTATTGAGCAGTCGCTTATCAAGCTTCCGGAACCGCAATAAACGCCGCCGCCATCGACATCCGCTGTATTTCCGCTTATGGTACTGTTATAAACACTTCCGCCGGAAATGCAAATAACTCCGCCGCCACCTGAACCGGACGAATTCCCGCTTATTGTACAGCCGTACACTGTGCCGTCTGACTTTAAACATACCCCGCCACCGCTCCAATTTGCGGAATTCCCGCTTATTGTACTGTTACTCACCGCACCGCCGTTTTCACAATACACACCACCACCGTAGCCTTCACTACCGGTTCCTGTATTTCCTGTTATTGTACAGTTATTTATCACGCCGCCGTTTTCACAACTCACACCGGCTCCACCGCCGCTCATATTTAAAAGATTGTCGCTAATTGTGCTGTCATTGATTTCACCACCGTAATGCAAAAACACTCCACCTCCTTTGCCATTCGCCGTATTACCGCTAATTGTGCAGCTGTTTATTGCACCTCCCCTGTAGCAATACACGCCGCCACTGTAACCTTCCGACGTGTTCCCGCTTATCATGCAGTTTGATATTATTCCTCCATTGTATAATAAAGCGCCACTACAACTTCTTTCAAAATAGAAGTCTCCTGTAGTATGAGTGTAACCGTTTGTTAATGTAAAGCCGATCAATTGGGCTCCATTAGTCAGATAGGCGCATCGAACCGCACCGGCCCCCATAGGCCCTTCTCCCTTAATCATCGTCACGGCTGCACCATTCAGACTTTTGACGGTTATCGCTTTGTCTATCATCACGCGATTGTTGATTGAGTATCCAGGAGTTAACGCTCCTCCGGCAACGTATGTACCATTTGCAACAAGAACCGTATCGTTGGTGGCGGCCACATTTATTGCATCCTGAATATTACGCGCTGCATTTGCCCAAGATAAATAAGGCGGATTATTTCCACCTGTCGTTGAGACATAATTTGTAGCTGCCAATATTTCTTGTGAAACGAAAAATATTAATAATAAAATCACTATTGTTTTCACTGTTGTTTTCATTGTGGTTTCCTTTGATTAAGTATTAATTTAAAGGAGAAAATTCATCCCGCTGGGATTAATTTTCTACAAATACCGAGAACTAATAACAAATAACTAATAACTGCGCCAAAGGAGCCCGGTTCAGGTATATATTCATAAGCTCCCATATCGACTATTCCGCTGTTTATTCTCGGATTACCATCAAAATCAGTTGATGTCCACATCCAGTCCATATTAGTTCCTGCATTTATTGCAGAAGAAATATTTGATATGTTTAAATTCGTTGCAATTACATCCACAAAATCCGGATTAGAAAAAACCGAGTATAACTCATTTGGCGAAGCCGCGTTTGAATATGCCGTGAAACCGGTATATTCTCCGCCTTTCCATTGATAAATTGCGGAAGGGTTATCGCAAAAGTATAAATTATAATTGAATTTGTTGTTTATATTCGCTGCAGAATCTTCTTCTGTAATCCCGCGTTTGTCACCTTTCTCACTTATATAAACAATGTTATTCATGAAAGTAACATTTGTAGAAAATTGAATAATTATTTCGCCGTGAAAATCGCTGCTTCCAAGATTCAATTCGTTGTTTTTATATAAAGTGTTGTTTATAATTTCAGAATCTATAACTCTGCCGCGACCGGAATCATAACCACCGAAACCTATTCCTATTTTATCATTATAATAAATCAAATTATTTCTGACAGTTACATTTGATGAAATCCATCCGGGGTTTTCCGCACCGCATTCAATTCCCAAATCACTTTCAGAAACAATATTTCTTTCGATGATAATATTTTGCCCGCCATCGGAATAAATCGCCGCTCCGTAGCCGCCGCCATAATTCGATCGCGCGCGTTTTACAATATTTTCCGAGCAAACACCGTTTCGCGCGCCATAAATTGGGTTTATGTCAGCTTCTCCACCAATCATACAAATTCCGATATTATTTACATCATGGACATAGTTATTTGAAATCATGAAATCCGTAACATTACCGTCAATATTCAAGGCTTCGCTGTCGGCGGGTTCGCAATCGAAAATTTCATTATTTGCTATTATAATATCAGAAAAAGGAGTCGATTCTGTTCCGTAAATTCCTATTCCCATTGCATGAACACCGCGCATTTCGTAAATTTTGTTACTAATGATTTGAATATGGCTACCGTAACCTTCAATAAGAATTCCGGAGCCGTCAGCAGGATTAACAGCTTTATTGCTGCAAATATTTAATCCGATAATTTTAATATAAGAAGGATTTTCCGCATAAATCATATTCGGATCTCCGGAAATGTGCTGCCCTCTGCCGCTTAAATAAACATCATCCCCGGGATTCGCCATAAGCGTAATATAACCACCTCCGGAACTTCCACTGTTATTGATATAAAGTCGTTCTTCATAAGTTCCGGCATGAACAACAACGGTATCTCCGGCCGAAGCGGAATCGAGCGCGTCCTGAATATTTTCTCCCGGATTGACATTAATTACAGCCGCGATAATTATATTAGAGAATAGGCAGGTTATTATAATTAAGCTTACAAGAATTTTCATTTTTCCCTTTAGTTAAGTTTTAGTTTGTTGGAGAAAATTCATCCCGCTGTGATGAATTTAAAATTTTAAATTTATCCCGATGCGTCCCAACACTCTATAGGCCGGGATCTATGACTTGTGCGATCGGGATTAATTTTCTACAAATACCGAGAACTAATAACAAATAACTATTGATTGCGCCAAAGGCGCCTGGTTCGGGGACGATAATAAATTCATTGTCCCAGAAAATTCTGCTGTTGGTTAACGATGTGCTGTCAACAACTTCGAATTTCAAAACGTAATTTGTTTGTCCGTCCCAAATTCCCGGCGGAACATACCATTCAATTTCCCCGAGAGTATTTTGAATATTATTAGTTACTTCCAAAATATAATTTGTTGTGTCAGCGTAATGAAGATTTATTTTTGAAATTGTTAAATTCGTGCCGTCAATATCGTCTGTAATTTTTTCTACATCCCAAATTATATTTGTAAACATTGAAGCAAAAATCATAGAATTCTCGGCAGGGAAAATTAACGCGTTAGTCGCAATTTGCGGTATCCAAACATATTCATAAGCACCCATATCAACTGTGATGTGAAGTATTCTCGGATTGCCAGCCAAATCATAAGGCATTGGTGCAAAAGCGTTTGTTCCGGCATCAATGCACGGGGAGGTTAATTTCAAACGAAATCCCCCTGCCCTATTTAACAAAGAGGAACTGTTATTTGTATCGACAAGTTGTGGTGGTCCAACAATGTTTCCAATTCCGTATGTTCCATCCTTTGTTGTGCAACAGTAATTATAAATACCGCTGTCTCTGTTTGTACCCCACTGGGCAGAATTGTAATAAATAATACAATTGTTGAGTGTGGCGCAACAGGTACCGCCACCAAACCGCGCGCTATTTCCGATGATAGTACAGTTGTTAATAGTGCCTTGACAAGTACCGCCGCCGTCTTGTTCCGCCATATTTTCAATAACAATGGCGTTATTAACCTCGCTTTGATATGTTCCGCCGCCATCTTTTGCTGAATTCCCGCTGATAATACAGTTGGAAACTATGCCTTGATAAGTTCCGCCGCCATATAAAGCAGTATTGCCTATAACTGTGGAATTAAATATTATGCTGCCACAGTTCCCCCCTCCACCCGATGTAGCCGAGTTACTACTGATTATGCAGTTATCAATTGTACCACCAAAGGTACCACCACCATTTGAAGCAGAATTACTATTTATTATGCAGTTATTAGCTATACCCTGAGATGTTCCACCGCCATTTTTAGCCGAATTGATATTGAGGATACAGTTGTTGAGTATACTTTGGTATGTTCCGCCACCTGCTTCATAAGCGAAATTTTTGCTGACTATGCAATTATCGAGTGTTCCTTGATATATTCCGCCACCATATTTTGCTATATTTCCACTGATTATGCAGTTTGTAATAACGGGTGTATTATCATTACAAAGTATTCCGCCGCCGCCATATAGTACTCCTACATAATATCCATTTGTAATAGAGAAGCCTGAGAGTATTGCATTATGATTATAAAGATTAAAACACCTTGTGAAATGATTCCCATTAATAATGGTTTTCTTTGGTCCATTCACACTTTGAATCGTTAAATTGTTAGTAACATTTATTTGCTGTGAGAGATGATAAATTCCGTTGGATACAAAAACAAAATCACCGCCGTAAGCCGCATTAACAGCCGACTGGATATTTGTATAATAATTTCCCGAAGGCGCGCCGAATTTACCGACAAAATTTGTAGCGGCTGATATTTTTTGCGATGCAAAAGATATTAATAAAAAAAATGTAAAAAATGTTGATATTTTTTTCATGATTTTATGTTTTAGTTTGAAGGAGAAAATTAGTCCCGCTGTGATGAATTTAAAATTTTAAATTTATCCCGATGCGCTTGACGCGATCGGGATTAATTTTCTCCAAGTACCGAGAACTAATAACAAATAACTTATAACTGCGCCAAAAACGCCCGGTTCAGGAACTACCGTAAATTTATTATCCCAAAAAATACGGCTGTTGGTTAATGATGAACTGTCAACCACTTCAAATTTCAAAACATAATTTGTTTCGTTACCAATTAAATTCTCCGGCACGAGCCATGGAATTTCTCCGAGCAAATTTGAAATGTTGTTGGTTACTGATGCAACTTCGTTTGTAGTTTCCGAAAGATATACGGAAATTTTGGTTATAATCAAATTCGTGCCGTCAATGTCGTCTGAAATTTTTTCTATATCCCAGATAATGTTTGTCGGGAACGGCGCTAAAATAATCGCACCGGAATTTTCACCACCCCACTCTTCGAGCACCCCTCCTAAAACAGGAGGGGAGTTTTTAAACGGGAAGATCAACGCGTTAGTCGATATTTGCGGTTCGGATTCAATCAACGTTTTTCGTTGAATGCTGACGACATCATTTGTCGATTGACCGTAAATATTTGTGCCTGAAACTGTAATAATATTCTCACCGACAGCAAGGGAGAAATTTGAAATTTGAAATTCGAAATTTGAAATTGGGGCGGTACCGGTTTCACCGGTTAGCGAATTTGTCCAAGTGCCGCCAACGACATTCTCGTTATTTGTTCCTGCAATTGTGTAAGTTGCCACTGAATAATTTACTGTCTCGTTTTCATTTGTTATATCAATAAACGGATGAACTTCATCCCACGTTTCCCTGTTAATATTTACAAAGTCATTTGTAAACATACCGTAAATATTTGTACCGAAAATTGTTATCAGATTATCACC
>JAOZNZ010000864.1 GCA_029933535.1 bacterium
TCAGGATTTTTTCATACTCGCTTATTTTATTATCCTTTTTTGATTTTGTCATTTTCTCTCTTTTTTGTGATTTTCTGATTTCGCGAAAAGCGGAAATGATTTGTTCACCCTTTTTTTCATTTGTGCAGCTTTGTGTTGATGATAAGGCTACAGAATCGCAATGTTTAAGCATAGTCTTTTTGTCTTCAAATGTCAATGTATATTCAAGTTGACAAATTGCAATGTATGTTGTAGAATATTCTATATAGTGCTTGACCGAAAATTCCATAATTCGCATTTTCGGTCAGGTACTATATAATTTACAACTGTTAATCCAATAATCCAAAAAATATGGAATATTTAAGAACTGAAATTATCAAATTGCTGATTAATTATTTCGGTAATGATAACAATAGAATCGAACACGCGTTAAGAGTGCTTTATCACAGCGAAAATATTATGCAAAAATATGATAGCTGCGATCAAGACATTGTTATTGCATGTGCACTTCTTCATGACATAGGTATAAAACTTTCTGAAAAAAAATTTGGATATAATAATGGAAAAACACAGGAAGAATTCGGTCCCGACGTTGCCGAAGAATTACTTTCATCAATCAACTTTCCCGACGAAAAAATCAAAAAAATAAAAGAAATTATCGGTAATCATCATTCAAAGTCACGATATGATTATGCTGAACTTGTGATTTTGAAGGAAGCTGATAAAATTGTTAATAGCGGTGAATAGCTGTGAATAACAGGATTAAATTCATCCCGAGCGCGCAAGCGCCTCGGAATGAATTTTTACAAAAATTGGGTTTATTCCACACGAAAGGTAAAAATATGATTGTTGTTGATGACAGAGAACGCCCAAGCGGGATTTACGATACAGGACATTTAAGATCCCTTTTGAAGTTAAAAGACTTGACATCGGCGATTACATTATTAATGATACCATTTTTATCGAACGAAAAACTACAGCCGATTTTGCGTAGCGCGGATTTGAAAGGAACAGCCTGGATATTAAATCATTTGCATAATTATAATGATAATAAATACAGCGAACAACCGTTTTGCAGTCATGATTTTAGAACAAAACGAGGCATTGCTTCTCTGCAGGAACGCATGTTAACACAGTTATATCGTGTAGGACCTAGACTCGCAAAAACATTGTTAGAGAAATTTGGTTCTGTTGGCGGAATTCTAAAAGCGAAAGAAGAAGAGTTGTTAGCGGTAAAAGGTGTAGGGAAAATGTTGATTTATGAAATAAAGATAATACGTGGTGAGAAAGATTAAATTCGTCCCGATGAATCGGGACGCGCAGAAAATGAAATTTCGCTATCGCAAAATCTCAGTATTTCTGCACTCCATACCAGAATGGATTTCGTATTAATACGAAATTCAATTTTTTTACAAAAAAATTGAATTTACTCCAACATTTGGTATAATTAGTATTGATATAACTTTAACAAATAATATAGGAATTGTAAATGAACTTTGAACTTAAAAAAATTGATGATTATGACGGTGTTAAAGGTCCACTCCTTTTCGTTATTATGGACGGCGTGGGTTTATATAAAGGCAGTAAAGACGGTTATCCCGGTAATGCGTTTGAACTTGCTGAACCAAAACATATACTGCAACTTATTGAAAACGAAAAAATTTCCACTAAAT
>JAOZNZ010000865.1 GCA_029933535.1 bacterium
AATCAATATATTTGAAAGTTGCAGCATAAAGATTTTCCAGATACTCACGATCCGCGGCACTGATATCATTTCGAACTGCAAAGCAATTCATGCAAATACAGATTATTAAAAGTAAACAAATGGTTATGATATTTTTTTTCATGATTATTCACTATTTGATCTTTATTTCTTTGTTGATATTTCCTTTGCGAGCTTTGCGCCTTTGCGAGAGTTTCTTTTTATTTATATTTTTTTGATATTAAATTCTAATCCTATATATTCTGTAATAAAATCCCCCTTGCCCCCTCAAAAAAGGGGGAATAAAAAAAGAATTCATCTCGCTAAGGCGCTAATTTCGCAAAAAAACGAATTATATGAATTTAAAAACCGTTATTTACAATGAGTTGCAAAAATATCGCTGGAGGGTCGCCGTCCCCGGCGACCTATTGTCCCATAAATATTCAATCTTGGAATACCAGGTTTACCAATGGTTTAGGACGCTGGGGACAGCGTCCCTCCAAAATTTGGATTTCAATTTGTCCTTAATATCCCTTTTCAAGCACCGACAAATTAAAGCGGACTTTTCCCAACATCTCTTTCTATAGAAACTATTTTTAATTCTCCACGCGGATCATCTAAATCTTTCGGAAGAATAACTTCGTTGTTTATTAATCCCGCTCCGGCTATTCCTTCCAATGCTTGCCGGAAAAGCCATCCCGCGGCTCCTGTATAACCATTCCATATCATTCTACCCGGATCAAAAGTCGTTAAATAATCAGCGCACTGCTTGTTCGGCTGTCCGCCGTAAACTTCTATTTCCTCCGGTGTAACATGAGAGATCGGAGAAATTTTCATCCACAATCGATAAGTAGTTTCCTTATAAAATTTTGCAAGCTCAATATTTCCTTCACACTCAAATTGTTCCGCCAGAATTCTTGCGGCTTTGATGAGCCACTGCACTCCATGACTATACATTCCATTTTCACGGACTCCTGCAGGATATTGGCTGCTTCTTCCAAGATATGGTTTGGTGTCTTCACGCAAAGGCGGCCATCCGAGTAGAATAGTGTTTTCTTTTTCGAGAGTTTTTATCGCAGTATCAAAAAAAGTTTTCCCGCGTTCAGGATTGATTCCTGACATAACAGCCCATGCAGCTGTCAACGCGTCGATTTCCCATACTCCACTGTCTTTCACACCTATTTCTGTGCCGTCATCATGAATAGCCCGCAAATATCTGTCATCTCGCCAGACGGATTCCAGCGCAATTTCGAGTTTTCTCATTTTATTTAAATAATAATCTTTTCTTGCTTTACCATCTTTCTTTTCAATTACATCTACAAAATTATTCAAAATGTAATAAAGAAAAAATCCAAGCCATACACTTTCTCCCCTGCCTTCACTTCCAATTTCGTCCAGGCCGTCATTCCAGTCACCAGTTCCAATCAGCGGCAACCCGTGTTTACCCATTCGTTTATTGAAAACCAGATTGATAGATTTAAGGCAATGTTTATAAACAGAGTCTTCTTTTGCGGAACGATAAAAAACTGTTCCAACACCATGTTTGTTTTTCGGTAGAGGTTCAAACGGATTTTCAGATTTTAAATACGACGTTTTTTCTTCTAAAATTGAACTGTCATTTGTCGCTTTGATATATTCAGCAACTCCCCAGACA
>JAOZNZ010000191.1 GCA_029933535.1 bacterium
TCTTTTATTTAACGGTACAACAGATCGGGCGCTTGGTTTAGATGTATTATCAACACATACTGATATTATGCAAGTTGATTTGGCTTTTAAAGCAACCGAACTTCCTGCGGCAGGGTCATATGATGTAATTGCGTATCCACACGCTTTAGAAGTTCTACTTTGGGATGAAGGTCATCTTAGAGTAATCGCTTTTGATGCTGCTGCTAATGCATACTATCTTCAATCATCTAAAGCTATTAATGTAGATACTTGGTATACCGTAAGTGCAGTGGCATCAAACGGTTATGTATCAGTAACTGTTGGAAATGATTCTGAAGGTTATGAAACTGATGGTATGGCTATGGGGGCTGGACTATATGAAGGTCTTCATGATATATCTATCGGGTATCATCCCTTTGCTCCTGCTGACGCAGGCTGGTATTTCCACGGAAATCTTGATGAAGTAAGAATTTCTCTTCCTATTCCTGAACCCTTTACTTTTGGGTTTATAGGTTTAGCAGGTTTCTTTGCTTTCAGGAAAAGAAATTAAGGTTAGTATTAGCTATTTGACTTAAAAGCAAGCGGTTCTTTCGAGTACCGCTTGCTTAAATTTACCGCTACTTATGCCGATTAAAATTGTGCTGCAAAATTATTTAATATAACTTAACAAAAAACAAATGAAAAAATTTAATTTAATCTTAATAACTGCTATTTCTACTCTTCTTATATCTATTAATTTAATGGCTTATACTGAAGAGTTAGATCCTGTAACTCCTTTGGAAGATTACATCAGCTTAGGTGAATGGAATACCGATGGAAGTTTTGATCATTGGGAGTTTGCTGAATGGGATACTCGAAGTGTAAGCGGTGGCTGTCTTAACGGTTATAACCAGGCCGGCAATCCTCACATGGCAAAAGTTACACCTAATACTTTTTTAGAAGCCGGTACTATAATTGAAGCAAGAATGAAATTTGACGCTGGGACGGGTAACGGGGATATAACATTTGTCCCAAGAATTAGTGGTAGCCCATCTATGTGGCCTGGTTTTTTACTTGCCGGAGGTACGGTGCCGACTCAAACTGATGGCAATTTTCATGTTTACAGAGTGACTTTAGATGCCGGTGACTCTCACTATTTTGGTGACATGACTTCTGTAAGATTTGACCCCGCTGACGGTGGATCTACTGGTGATGACTTTTGCATAGACTATATTCGTGTTGCTGAATCAATACAAACAAATCCTCCATCTCCTTTTCCTCCTTATGTTGATAATGAAAATAATCGCGGACTTTTACATTGTAATGAAATAGTTACAAATCTTTGGCCTGATGGATCTGCAAACTGTTTTATTACTCCGGATGATAATTCAAGTGGCAGACTTGCTGTTTTTCCAATTATGAATGCATCGAACAGTTGGGAAATTGCAAGAGACGATTCTACAATGCCGACTTTCAAAACTAATTCTCCTTATGGTGGAGATTACCTTGCATTTGACGGCAATGATTCAATAATCGTAAATAATGCATGGCCGGGTGGAGATAATATGGATCTAGATTTAAACTTTAGATTTAATGGATTGCCTCCTCTTGCCGGTGATAATTATGCAGGCATGCTTTGGACTTATCCTGTGAAAGCTTATCTTAGAAATGAAGATGATACACACGGAAAAGTGATGATGTTAGTTTATGATGCTGCAGGTAATCCTAATTTCTTTTATTCATCTAAAATCTTAAATCCAGATGTATGGTATCGTCTTAGTTTCTCCGCATCCAATAATAATTTAAAAGTAGTCGTCGGAAATAACAGCGAAGGATATGAAACCGATACGAGATCTGAAACCGGATTGTTAGCTCCGGGAGTTACTGATGTAATTATTGGTTCTGATTATTTTGGACCTACCCGTTTATTCCAGGGAGATCTGGATGAAATAAAATGGGGAATTATAATTCCTGAACCTACAACATTGATTGCAGGTATTTTACTTGGGTTAGCATTTTTACGTAGCAGGTAAAAAAAGACAAAAGACACATAATAAAATCCCCCTTGCCCCCTTTAGGAAAGGGGGAATAAATAAATTCAAAAATTCAAACGAATAAAAAATGAGGAGCGGTAACGCTCCTCATTTTTTTTTGTGATTTTCTTCCCGAAGTAACGCTGTACTCCCGTTCATTCTGCAATTCCTCAATTCCCCAATTCTCCAATTACCCAATCTTCCATGCAAATATTTGCTGTTGTTTGACTTTTATTCAATTCTGTGCTATAATGATATAATATAATAGCATTTAAATTGAATGCTATGCAGTGCCTGAATGAAAACTCCATACAAAAGAAAGAGTTTTCGTTCAGGCATTATGTCATAATACCTGATAATATTAACAAACGAACAAATGAAACTATTTAAACTCATTAGTGGGATATTCATAATAACTCTATTGTTATTCACTGCTAATACTGCAACTGCAATAAATCAGTTCAACTATAATACTCAATATCCCGTATGGCATTATTTTGATAACTCTCTCGGGAATCTCGGTACTACTCCCTTTGCTTTTTCAGGTGCCGGTGTATCAGTTGATCCGGGTACTTTACTGTGTAATCGCGGTATAGAAACTCCACAGCGTTATGCTATGAAATATGATGCCGTCGCCAGCGAAGTTTATAGATATGATATTAGTTCGCTTTCTTTAAAAGGTTGGTATATTCTGCAGATAGACGGGGATTTTAAAGTCGAAATGTCTAATGATAATGCTAATTGGACTACGGTCCTTACTGCTAACGGAGATTACGCATGGACAGACAAAGGTCCCGCAAAAAATATGTCACCTTATTATTTAGATTTGAAAAATTTCCTCCCGGCTTCTTATTTATATGTCAGATTCAGCGATAATACAACCGGCAATGGGAATGGTGCTCGCGCGCTTAATGCTTTAATTACCGAAAGATGTTATCCGAATTTTTATGGTGGAGGCGTGGAACCTACAATAGGTCCGGGAACGTATTATGTTGGAGATCAGCAATTTTTATTTTCAAAAGATAATACTTCTGACAGAGCATCTAATGGCCGTTTTGCCGATGCAAACAACAAATTTGTTTATAAGTTTGATTTGTTGGATGATGAAGATGATTGTGAATTAATTGCTTATGTTTCTCAGCAATATAAAATAGATATTTCTACTAACTGGGATTTTTCCGATATTTTTTATACCACTCAAAATCTTAATACAGCTGATGTTCAACAGCGAATTAATATAAACCTTAAATCTCTTCTTTCACAATCATCAGATAATGTTGTTTATTTTAGAATGAGTGATTCTGTGCCTTCAACCGGATGGGGAGGGATTCTTAGAAATTTTTGGATAGCGCCGCAAATTCCAGCTATAGGAAAAAGTTTTAAATCTACTGATGAATTGGAAACAACTTTTTTGTGGGATAATAATAATTCCGTTTTTATAAGCACATGGGGATTTCGCTTTACTGACGGTAATAATTCCGCTGCATATAGATTCAATTTTGGCGCTGAAGCGACTAATCTATCATCCATTACAATAAATACTCAAAACGAATATTTATTTCAAGGCTCCTCAAACGGAGTGGATTGGGTAAATATTTTTGTCGCTCCTGCGGGATATAGAACCGCTGAAACTCTGACTTTTTATCCTTTCACAGGAGAAACAATAGGATTTGGCGCTCAATCAGGAATCGCTAATCTTGTCGCTCCGGTTTTTGATGGATCCAGCAATGTTTTCTTTTTAAAAATGGGCGACTCCAAGCCAAGTGATGGTTGGGGTGGACAAATGAAAGGAATTACTGTTGAAGGTGTAAATACTTCAGAGTTCATGCATGCAAAAACAATTTTCCAAATTAATGAATATTATAACTCCAAAACTGATATTCCTGTTGACTCAATGATTATTCATCGCCATGGCAACTACCCGGCTTCTCTGCAGCCTGCAATACAATCTTGGGAAAATAATGGCTTTAATGTTGGAAGAATGTTCTTCGCTGACTCTGATTCAGGTAATATTTATTGGCAAGGGGGTTGGGATGGACAAACTCACACAAATGATTGCGAACACGATGCAGCCGGGAATATAATTGTTTGCGCCGGAGTTCGACCATATATGGTACCGACAACCGGATGGACAAGTTATCTTGAAGAAATGGTCGGACAGTCTCTTGATGCGGGTGCAAGGGCAATTTTGCCGGAAGAACCTCTTGCACATATTTTTGCCGGTTATTCAGAGAGTTTTAAAGCATTATGGGTAGATCATTATGGTTCTCCGTGGCAGGCGCAAAACAGTTCTCAAATAGCTCAATTTAAAACCGCGGAATTGCAATCTGAACTGTATCTTCAACTTGAATTAAATTTATTAGAAGCTACTAAAAATGATGCCCCTGATATTCCTTTTATAATTCCTATCCATTCTATCTTCGGAAATATCGCAGCTGGACTTACCGCGCCTCTCGGTATGTCGGTCGGCACAAATGATATTGATGGATATATTGGACAAATATGGACAGGACCGGTTAGATGGGCATTAGATAATTATAGTTCCAGTGATGAATCTTTTTTCGGTTCAGCTTATCTTTTATATGATTTTTTCACTCAATTAACTGTTGAAAATGACAGAAAATTATGGCTGCTCGTCGATCCGGTAGAAGATGACCCTGCTCACACATGGAGTGAATATCTTGAATGGTATGAACATTGCGCTACCGCTATGCTCTTTATGCCGGGTATTAATTCCTACGAAGTGATGCCGTGGCCGGAAAGAATCTTTATGCCCGGATATTCTACCGGTGGCGGAAGTCCGGCACCGGAAGACTTTAGGATTACAACTTTGGCCATTACGGAGGTTCTACAGGAAATTACTACCGGGGGAGAATGGCTGACAGATAATAAACCGACAGACGGTATTGCTGTTGCAATTGCTGATTCGTCTATGTATTTACAACGTTCCTATCCTAAACTACAGGGACTTTACGGACAGCTTATGCCGCTGATTCAACGTGGAATTCCAATTAGCTCTTTTGCTATGGAAAGAGTTGAAGAACAGAATTACGCGGATTTATATAAAGTCATTATTTTAAGTTACGAAGACTTTAAACCCGTTACTCCCGAAATGAATGTCGCTCTCGCTGACTGGGTGAAACGAGGAGGATCACTCCTGGTTCTTGGTGCAACCAGTGATTCTTTAGATACATCAACTTATTTCTGGTGGCACGGTTTAGGTTATAATTCTCCAATTGCTCATTTGATGGCACAATTCAGCGGAGGATATGGGAGTGGTAATGTTATTAGAAACACAACTTCTCCAAGCACTTTTGCAAATACCTCAACTGCTGAAAATACTTATTTGCCATTGGTTGAGCAGGCTGTAAATGCATCAGACATTATTGGCGGACTAAATACTCCGGGAAATTTATGCATGAAACGCGGAGATTTTGTTGTTGCACGTTCAACAAAAAGTAATCTCTGGCTACAGGGAAGTTTTGTAGATATTTATGACCCAACCTTACCAATTATTAATAATATTAATCTTACACCGGGGCAAAGCGGATTATTTAAAGATGCAACCGATATTCTCGCTAATGGAACTACCGCGACAGTATTACACGCTACACATCGTTTGATATCGCAGGAATACACAAATAATATATTAGAATTTGTTGTAAAAGGACCTGAAGAAACTCCTGCTGTTGCAAGATTGTTTTTACCAAGTGAAATGACTGGTATTACAGCCAAAAAAGCTACCGGACAGGCTGTTAGTTTAACTACTCAAATTGAGGGCAATACCTGTTTGGTAAAATTCCCGAATTCTACTGACAGCGTAATTGTTTCAGTAGATTTTACTCCTACCACATTAACGAATACATTTGAATGGGCGGATACTATTTCAGGCTTAAGTTTCCAACCGCAAGCTCATGATCTGGCTCAATTATCAGGGGCAACAAACCTGCTTATGAGCGGCTCAATGCATACCGGTGTTTCTGATAATGAATTCCAATACTTGTTTAATTCAGACGTTGACGGAAGCTATGGACCGGGCGGACCGGGAGCTAACGGCATTGTTTTGTTTGCTGACGGAATGAGTCCTGATTATGACGCGGTAATTCATTGTGATTTTGATTCTCCAAGAACAATTCAGTTTATTAATATTTTTAGTTATTGGGGTGACCAACGCTTATTTACATACTTTGAAGTGTGGGCATCTGTCACAGGTACAAATGATTCTGATTATACCAGAATCGGTAAAGTAACTTTTGGTGAAAATGGTGATACAAATACTCCTTATGCAGATAAAAATTGTCTGGCACAATTATATGATCCTACAGATGGCGTTATTGCAGATGATGTGATCTCTTTAAAACTTGTCCAGAAAAATTGCGGCTATGGAATTTCGACTGCGCTAGGTGTTAAACATGCTCCGGGAACAGCGCAAGGCAGTTATGTTGCAATCTCAGGTTCCGCTGTTGGAGAAATAGATATTATTGGTGTACCGGAACCGGTTA
>JAOZNZ010000866.1 GCA_029933535.1 bacterium
TTAAACCTGTCGAAACCAAAAGAGAGGATTGAAACCATCCACGATGCTGGTCAGAACCTTCAAGATATAAATCAGCCGGAACATGAAGTTGCTCTCTGCGTTCAAGAACCGCTCTGTTGCTCACACCGGAATCGAACCAAACATCGAGGATATCAGTTTCTTTTCTAAAATCAACACAACCGCATTTTGAGCAAGCAGTACCTTCCGGCAGGAGTTTTTCAGCTGAATGAGAGAACCAAGCATCGGAGGATTCTTTTTCGACAATTCCGGCGAATTTATCTATAGTATTTTTATTAAGCAGTTCAGCGCCGCATTTTTTACAGTAAAAGACCGGAATAGGAACACCCCAAATGCGCTGTCTCGAAAGACACCAGTCGGGTCTTAATTGAAGCATACTTAAGATTCTTTGTTTACTCGCTGCCGGCAGCCATTTTACTTTTTTATCTACCGCCTCAATTATTGTGCTGCGCATATCATTGGCGTCAACATTCATAAACCATTGTTCAGTAGCGCGAAAGATAACGGGTTTATGACATCTCCAACAGTGTGGATAAGAATGTGAAATTTTTTCCGTAAAAATTAAAATTCCTTTTTCGCGAAGGCGTTCAATAATAAGTTTGTTAGCTTTAAAAACAAAATTACCGCTATATTGCGGAACATCATCTGTGAAGTGACCTTTCTCATTAACCGGCGAAACAACATCAAGTTTGTATTTTAAACCAATCTGGTAATCTTCCTGTCCGTGCCCCGGAGCTGTATGAACGCAACCTGTTCCGGTATCAGTAGTAACATGGTCGCCAAGAATAACCGGAACTGTCAAGTTATCATTAACAGGATGTTTTAATATAAGTTTTTGAAGTTCGATTCCTTTAACAGTTTTTAAAATTTCAGGAGTCGCTTTTTCAAGTTTAGAGAATAAATTTTACACACGATCAGCAGCAAGAATAATTGTTTCACCATCCAAATCAACGGCACAATATTCTAAATCCTCTTTCAAACATACCGCACGGTTTGCCGGTAGAGTCCACGGAGTAGTAGTCCAAATAACCACAGATGGATTATTACAATTTTCAAAAGGCAGTTCCTGATCAGGTAAAACGGGAAATTTCACGAAAACAGATGGTGAAGTATGATCATCATATTCCACTTCTGCTTCAGCAAGAGCAGTTTCACAGGAAGTACACCAATGGATTGGTTTCAAGCCTTTGTAAATATATCCTTTTTCATAAAGTTCGCCAAAGACACGTACAGTATCCGCTTCATAATTAGGATTCATTGTCAGATAAGGATTCTCCCATTCACCAAGAACCCCGAGGCGTTTAAACTGTTCGCGCTGAATATCGACGAATTTAGCGGCATATTTTCGCGCGCCTTTTCTGAATTCGACCCGATCAACTTCATGTTTAGATTTCCCGAGTTCTTTAAACATAGCGTGTTCAATGGGCATTCCGTGACAATCCCAACCCGGGACATAAGGTGCATCGAAACCAGACATAGTCTTAAATTTAACGACGAAATCTTTCAGGATTTTATTCATAGCGGTACCGTTATGAATTTTTCCATTTGCGTAAGGAGGGCCGTCGTGAAGGATAAATTTTTCCGCACCTTTTCTTGCTTCTCTGATACGGGAGTAAAGTTTATCGGCAT
>JAOZNZ010000867.1 GCA_029933535.1 bacterium
GCGTGATATCTGTATTTCATGTTCCAAATTTGGGAACTGATATCATTTTGGTTATCGTTATTCATTTATTAATTCAAAATATAGTAAAGTTTTAAAAGTAGTATACAAGTTGTAGTATTTAAGATGCACTTAAACACATAATGTTGTGAGTAAATGATAACAGATTTTTTTATGTTTTGCAAACTCAATGTTGAATTTAACGTTTACATTAAATAGTTAAAAAACGAATCGACAGTATTTATGGTTGAAACAGAAAATTAACATAGAATTAACATTGTATTTATGGGGAAAAAATAACTGTCAAATATAAAACACCATAACAAGGTGACTTACAAAAAAACAATTCGCTACCTCCTTTGTTTATAGGGGTTTTGTGATTTTAGATTTTTAAACACTAATACGAATTGAGGGGTTTTCGGTCAGGCACTAACTATTAAATCACCATGGTCATGTCAAAGTAACACACCCCGCCCTGCAGGAACCCCTTCCCGATGCTTCGACCGGGACATTCTGCTCGAGAGGAGATTAATACCGAATACCGCCCGAAACTCTCCGGGCGCTTCGCGAATACCGATTACGGATTACGGATTACCGTCCACTTGAATTCCCCTGTAGACTTATAATTGATTAACTGCTCAATTGCCTGTTCAGACTTTCTTTCTACAGATTCTTTTGTGTTGAAAGCATTGTGGGGAGTTAAAATAACATTCGACTTATCGGCAAGCGCGAGAATAGCTTTAACTTCTTCATCCGTAACTTCATCAATTTTATTTTCCCTTAAAGCAATTGCAAGAAGTTTTTCGCTGTTGTAAACATCAAGTGCCACACCGCCAAGATGATTTTCTTCAATGAGTTTTAACAAGTCCACAGCCGCCGAAAATTCTCCGCGAGCGACATTGATAAACAAAGCACCTTTTTTTGCTTTTTTTAAAGTATCATAATTAAAATAATTTACATTGTCGGAAGTTAAATTCATTGCGCAAACAATTATATCAGCTTTACCAATCGCTTCTTCCGGCGAAAAATAATCTACATCATCATATTTTTTGATAATATCAACAGCAAGGACATTCATATTTAACCCGCGAGCTATTTTGACCATTTCGTAACCGATATTTCCTACGCCAACAACGGCGATATTTTTCCCTGAAATTTCCAGGCCTGTTAATCCGTCACGATGAAAAGATTTGAATTGCTCAATTTGTGTTGTCAATTTTCTTGAAAGAGCAAGAATAAGCAGTAAAGCCTGTTCCGCTACCGAGCGATTGCAGTATAACGGTAAATAACCCGCAGAAAGTTTTGCTCCTGTTAATTTAATATAGTCAGTAATGTGGTCGTAGCCGGTGCTTCTTGTTATTATTGCATCGAGTTTATCCGACCAATCGACAGGAATTGCTGATTGGGTTCTTATGCTGATAATTTTTGAGGGAGGATTTTCATGATCTATTTCCTGAATGGTTTTCCAGGAAAAATCAGCAGTTATATTCTCGGGAAGATAACGCTTAAGCGCTTCTGCTTCCTCCTTAAATGCTTCGTAAAAGAATATGTCGGTCATAAAAAATTAGTTAAAAGTTTAAAGGTCTAAAGGTCTAAAGGTCAAAGAACCACCCCGCCCTGCGGGCACCCCTCCTTGGTAAGGAGGGGAG
>JAOZNZ010000192.1 GCA_029933535.1 bacterium
AAACTAATAATTAACTATTATGAAAAAACTTTTTACTGATTTAGGACGCTGGGGACAGCGTCCCTCCAGAGGATTACGGATTACGGACCACGGATCACGGATCACGAGTCAATTATTGCCTACTGCCTACTGCCTACTGCTTACAGTTCTTCTAATTTCCTCGCCAAAAATAATGGCTGCAACATTAATCGATGAAGAGTTCGAATCATGGCCCCCCTCGGGATGGCAAGTTGTTAACAATGCCGGCGCTGGCGTATGGACAAACCACAACGCAATTCACGCCTGGGTTAATTATATTAACATTGATAAACCTTTTGGTGAACAAGGCGATGTCGCTGTTGCCGATGCTGATTATTTTAACGCTGAGATAGACACAAGTTTAATAACCCCGCCACTTGATTTATCCGATCACTCTTATATTGTTTTATATTATGATACTGTTTATAACGACGCACACTGGCTTGATGATTATGCAGATGTTGATGTCAGTACAAATAACGGATCTTCCTGGATAAATGTCCTTCACTGGGAAGGTGAAAGTCAACGTAAATATGGCCCGGGAACAAATATAACAATTAATATCTCTGTGGCTGCAGGCTGTCCGAATGCTCTCATTCGTTTTCATTATTTCGGTCCCGGAGACTACTGGTGGGAAATTGACAATGTAGTTATTCTTGCCGATACAATCGACCCGACAGAATTTGAAGCAAAGGGTGTCGCGAAAACCCAAATCGATCTTTCGTGGGTAACCAACGAAGTCGGTGATGAAGTCATTATTGCAAGAAGTCTGGCTGACAGTATCGGCACACCGGCAGATGGTACTTTTTACGGAGTAGGAAATAACATTGGAAGCGGATCAGTTATATATAAAGGCAATGAAACCGGATATTATGATTCTGATTTTATTTTTGAAGCTACGGAATATTTTTATAAAATATGGTCGGTAAATTCTAAAACGCAATATTCAGCAGGTATTTCCGCAAGCACTTTTTCATGTGTTGGAACTTTTCCTTATTTAGAATCCTTCGAATCAAATCTCGGTGTTTGGCAGCATGTCGTTGATAGCGATTTTGACTGGACAAGACGAAGTGGAACCACTCCTTCTTCCTCAACCGGTCCGAACGGCGGAGCTAACGGCAGCGACTATTATATTTTCACGGAAGCTACCTCTCCGGGCAGTCCCAACAAATCTTTTTCAATTGAAGCTTCATTTGATTTTATAACATCACCAAATCCTGAACTCGCTTTCTTTTATCACATGTATGGAGAATATATGGGCAGTTTGATTGTTGATGTTTGCGACGATTCCGGCAACTGGCATTCCAACATCTGGGAAATATCAGGTGAGCAGCAAACATCTTATTCGGATCCCTGGAAACAAACAACAGTCGAAATGCAGCAATTCGGCGGACAATCTCCTGTGAAAATCAGATTCAGAGGAGTTACCGGTGCAGAATTTTCCAGCGATATGGCTGTAGATTATATTACAATATCTAATCGTCCCGGAGCGCTGTTTTTTACACCGGCTTCGCAAAGCAAAAGCGGGAATCCGGGAAATAATATCCAATATGAAATCTCCGCTTTAAATCTTATAGGCGAAAATTCTGATTTCAATTTAACATATACAGGCTTTGGCGGCGGTGGAGGCTGGAACGAAACCGGTCCCGCAAATACCGGATTAATAAATTACCGAACTGCCACAAATTTTATTGTGAACGTAATCATAGATCCAAATGCTGTTGCCAATGAAACTCATACTTCGATTGTTACTTCTGTATCAATAGACGGCGCTTTCACAAACAGCGCGATTATTATTACAAAATGCGATTGGAATTATGATATCTATTATGAAGGTTTTAATACACAAGCTCATATGCCGAACGGCTGGCCAAACGGTTGGACAAATTATCATCTCGGACAGGCAATTGAAGGCTGGTTTCATGGTATTGATAAATACTCTTTGTATTGGTGGCCCACGCACGATTATGCTGATGGTGCAACTAACTGGTTTGCATCGCCGGGAATTGATTTAAGCGGCGGAGCCAATCAGATTTTTCTCGACTTTTATTTTGCGTATGATACACGATATTTGTTGATACATACCCAGTCAGTTTACGTTTCTGCCGGCAGTAGAGATCCTAACGATGGTGATTATGTCAAAGTGTCCGACATAGATTTTATTGGCGGTGGTAATTGGCAGCGTAACATAGTTGATCTATCGGCATTTCAGGGCAAAAGCAATGTTTATATTGCTATTGATTATACAAGCGGAAATCCGCTCATAGCTTTTGACGACATAGATATTTATGGCTATAAAACCGGCGTGGATAACGCGGAAATAATTTCGCCGACTTCATTTTCTATTGACTCTTATCAGATGTCGCCATCTGTAACCGGCGCTATCGCTATCGCCGGAAGTACGGGAACTTCAGGTCCTGCCGCGCAAGTCACCGCACAATTTGGTTACGGACTAAGAAACGTTTATCCTTTTGACGACAGTCATTGGATATGGTTTAATGCTGCTTATACACATTCAGATACAACTTATGATTATTTTACTTTTTCTGACATCATAACTGTTGCCGGTGATTTAGACTACGCGTTCAGATTCAGGAATGGAGAGTCTTCATGGATTTACGCCGATACTGACGGTAGTTCAAACGGCTACTTAAAAGCTGCCGCTGGAAAAATGACCGTAAACATGCTCACTCCAAAAGGCGGATTAATTAAAGAACAAACTTTGCCTGAAAATATCATTAATGCATATAGCTCTGTTGATAATATGGTCGTTAACTATATCGTAGCTGATGATTTTGAATTTACAGTTGATACAGCAATTAAATCCGTCAGATGGGAAGCGCTCTATTGGGGTTCAGGACGCTCCGGATTCGAATCAGGTATCAGTTTCAAAATTTATCAAAATGACTCAAGCGGCGGAGATCATCCGGGAACAGAACTTTATTCGGAACTTATTCCGGGATATTCCTGCGAACAATTCATAAAGGGAGATATTGGTTACGATATGTACAAATATCATATTGACCTTACTTCTCCTTTTACAACGATCAAAAACACAAAATACTGGTTCTCTGTTCAATTGGTAACTTCAGTAGGTACTGAATCCTGGGGGCAGATTACTACCCCTGATCCTGTTTCAGGGCAAAGTGCCGTACAAATTGACGGCAGTTCCTGGGTGGCGATAGGTGAAGATATTGGCTTTGAACTTTATGGATCTGCGACTAATTCCGGAGCACTTTCAGGAGTTATTTCCCGCGAACTGGATGGTCAACCGCTTAATAACGCAATAATCAATATTACTAATGGAGTTGGTACCTGGTCCACTTCTTCAGGAATCAATGGCGAATATTTTGTTGAAATTCCGCTTGGTGATTACAGTGTTTCTGCAATTGCGAGAAACTACCAAACTCAAACAGTTTCCGGCATTAGCTTCACTTCGGAACAGATAATTACTCAGAATTTCTCAATGGAAGGTGCAGAAATATATTATTCTCCAACCTCTATTTTTGAAAACGCGAGTTTTGGTGAAATCATTACAAATAAAGTAACTATACAGAATGACGGCCCTATAGATGCTAATTATTTTATTATGGCAACTGAAGGCACTTCACCCGGAATCGCAAATTTTGGAGGGACGCTGTCCCCAGCGTCCTATAATGATTCCAAAATACAAATTCCGGCTTTTGAAGGTGAATTCGTGCATAGTCATGCAAGTTTACTTCGTGCACCGGAAAATGTTTCCTCTGCCATTAATTCTATTCCGCGTTCAGCAATAATGAGTGGCCGTATAGACGTTGACTGTTTTGGGGTTAATCTTATTCCAGACCCGAACGTCCTTGTTTCATTTAACACATCAGATTCAACCGTGCCGAATGTTATTGGTAATTTGATTACAGATGCAGGAGATGTTGTTGTTGGCGCAGATTATTTACAGAGAGATTTTGACAATATTTATGCTGTTACATATTATAATAAGCGTTTATTGAAAATTGCCACCGATAATGGCGCTGTTGAAATTCTCGGAACACTTGGTCTGCCGGAAGGAAGAATATGGACAGGCTTGGCCTCCGCGCCAGATGGTTCTGTTTACGCATCTGCTGTTGAAGCAGCAGTTTCTTACCTTTATTCGGTGAACGTAGATGCTGTCTCCATGTCTCTCATTGGAATAATAGACAGTTCATCTGTAATTATTGATATTGCGATTAATGCTGCTGGAGATATGTATGGAATAGACATCGAACATGATAATCTCCTTACTATTGATAAATCTTCCGGAGCGGGAACTATCATCGGCTCTATTGGATTTGATGCTCAATATGCTCAGGGAATGGATTTTGACAAAATGAACGATGTCCTTTATTATGCCGCATTCAATATTACTTTAGGTGCGCATTTGCGAATAGTAGATGTTACAACCGGAAATACTACCACTATAGGCCAAATTGGTGACGGCTCAATGGAAATTGACGGTTTTGTTATTGCAGAATCTCCTTCCGCGAACTGGGTAACTCTTAGTGCTAATATAGGAACTGTTCCCGCAAATGACACCGTTCAGATTGATGTTATTTTTGATGCCGGTGCTGTTACTAATCCCGGAACTTATACTTCCGAATTTGTTTTAAATGGCACTCATATAAATTCTGTTATGAATATGCCGCTGACGATGGAACTGTTATCAATTCCAATTCTTACCGCGCCAATGACGCAGGATTTCGGAGACGTTGAACTGTACATAACATCGTCTGTGCCGCTTATAGTTGGGAATGCCGGTGCCGGAGTTCTCACTGGTGCCGTTCAGAGTATTGCTTCACCGTTTTTTATCAGCGGAGATACCAACTATTTCATTCCGGCTTACTCGAATAGCACTCTGAGCACATTTTTTGTTTCTGAAGTTGAGGGTGATTTCATACAAAACGTGCAGTTAACCGGTGGTGGAGGAAAAACAGTTGTTTTCATAGGTAATGCAATACCTGAACCGTGCTATTTATTATTTATCATTGGAAATTTCTTTTTAATTTTTCTCCGGAAAAATAAAAAATAAATTTAGAATGTGGCAATGTTATTTTGGAATAAGTATTTTCTCTGATTCCAGGAAACTTGAGTACGTTGTTTCGACCCGAAACAATTGCTTCACAAAAACAAACTTTCAAATTTTTTGCATATCGAAAAAGGCTAATGTCCCACCGACCTTGTGTCGGTGAACATTAAAATTGTAAGGAATCCATTATTGAGTACATAAAGATACCCCCCTAAAAAAGCATTGAGCCGTTAATTCTCCTTTTTTATAAAGTGGAAAATCCCAATTATTCCACCGGGAGTGGGGAAGGGGGATTTTATAGTTCTTAATAATTTAGGGTCGAAACTATGTACTCGAATTTACTTTTTTTTCCTTTTTAAAATGATTCTGTCGACCACGATTCTGTCGAAATAAAAAATCTTCCGCTTATATGATTTGTTAACAAGTCCGTGCTAAGAAGCGCGGCTTATCTTATACCTCTTTGAATTCCCAATGCGTTTCTGGTAAAATTAACACATGTCAAAAATTAATGTTATAAATTGGGGATTGAAAAATTATTCCACCGCCCTTGATGAACAAAGAAAACTTCGTGAATCACGTTCAGAAAATAAAATCGGCGATACTCTTATTCTAACTCAACACCAACCGGTAATGACTATCGGTCGAAGCGGTTCGGAAGAAAATATAAAAGTTAACCGTGTTTTCCTCAATTCAAAAGGTATTGATGTTGTTGATGTAGAACGAGGAGGTGATATTACTTATCACGGACCCGGACAGTTAATCGCGTATCCTATTTTTCATCTTCCGCCTGAAGTTCGCGATGTAAAAAAGTTCATTCGCGCAATTGAACAGGTTGTTGTGAAAACATGCCGGGATTTTGGTGCTGCCGCTGTTACTATCGAAGGATTAACGGGTGTGTGGATTAGTGATAAAGAAATTGAACCGCTTCATCTTGAAGAATGGACCGGAGAAAAAAAGATATCATCACTTGGATTGGCATTTAAACGATGGACAAGCTATCATGGAGTTTCTTTCAACATAAATATTGATCTCGAACCGTTTTCTTACATACATCTTTGCGGATTAAAAGGGAAGGAAGCGACCTCGCTTTCAAAAGTTCTTGGTAAAGAAATAGATTTTAAAAAAGTTGAGTTAGTATTTGTAAAACATATGAAAATAATGTGGGAAGAATTCTTAAACACGAATAAACGCGAAAAGATTTAACCACGAAGAATTTAACCACGAAGACTTTAACCACTAATGGACACCAATAAACACTAATTAATAAAAAAGAAAAAAATTTAAAATTAAAACATTCGACAAAATAATTAACGTCATTTGTGATACCATCGAAGAAATATAATAGTCAATATGATTCTATTATAATCAAGAAACTTAATAAGGCTCATGATCGATTTTTGATTATTGAAAAAAATATTTTACG
>JAOZNZ010000868.1 GCA_029933535.1 bacterium
AGATATTTTAAATAAAGCCAGTAAAAGGCTGGCAAAATCTCTACTGACATATCCGCTTGTTACTGATGTTGATGACGGAGTTCAGGAAGGTAAAACTCAGATAGATTACAAAATTACTCCCGAAGGTGAACGTTTAGGATTGACCGCAAACAGTATTGCCAGACAATTACGAAACTCTTTTTATGGTGCAGAAGCTATTCGACAGCAGCGCAACCGGAATGAAATAAAAATAATGGTTCGGCTTCCTAAAGAAGAGCGCGTTTCTGAATACGATCTTGATGAAATGATTATCCGGACTCCGGAAAACAAAGAAGTTCAATTGCGTGAGGTAGTTACAACAAAACACGGACTGGCAAGCGCGAATATTATACGCCGCAATGGCCGCCGGGCAGTGCAAATTTCTGCTGATGTAGTTCCGCATGACCGTGCCGGAGAAATAATAGCTGCATTAAAGAAAAAAGAACTGCTTGAATTAAAAAGTATGTTCCCGGGATTAACTTACAGCTTTGAAGGCCATCAAGCTGAAATGCGTGACAGCTTAAGTTCTTTGAAAATTAATTTCCTGATTGCTCTGCTCGCAATTTTTGCCTTGCTGGCAATTCCGTTTCGCAGCTATTTACAGCCTCTAATCGTAATGTTAAGCATACCATTCGGTATTGTAGGCGCGATACTGGGGCATATCATTATGGGCTATTCCTTATGTATTCCAAGTATGTTCGGTATAATTGCTCTGGCGGGAATTGTAGTCAATGATTCTTTAGTGTTAATCAGCTTTTCAAACGAACAGCAGCGTATTAAAGGATTAAATACTCATGATGCGATCGTAAGTGCTGCAATACAACGTTTCAGACCTATTATTTTAACTACAATAACTACTTTTTGCGGATTGGCACCTATGATCTTCGAACGCTCGCTCCAAGCTCGTTTTTTAATTCCCATGGCCATTTCGTTAGGATATGGAATTTTATTTGCTACTCTGATAACTTTGGTTCTGATTCCTTGTTTGATAATGGCAATGGATGATATTAAAAAAACCGGAATAAAAGTAAATTAAGCTTCCAGCTTAAAGTTAAATATAATGTAAAAATTATCATTTTATCTGAAGATTCTGGGAAAAATTTGTCCAACCAAAACACAAACAAAATCTAAAGCCTAAAATTTTTTTCAATAATCCTTATATTCTGAAGATATGTAGCGTAAGGGTTGAGAAATAAACTAAAAATATTAAAATGGTTGGGATTAATCAGATTATTATACCCCACTACCCGAGCATACGCCGGACGCTTTGCGAAGTCATGGGTTAATATTAAGAAAGAGCCAAAATCCAATTGCATTATTTAAGATAAAGGCACAGCAAAGCTACTTGAAAAGATTCTTAAGCTTATCTAAAAAATTGTGCATGTGAGGATGAGATGTTTTCGAACACGATTCTTCAAAACTCTTTAGCAACTCTTTTTGCTCTCGAGTAAGACTCGTTGGCGTTTCAACATTGACCCGTACAAATTGATCGCCGGTGTATCCATGTAAATCACAAATTCCTTTTCTTTTCATACGAAAGAGTTTACCTGACTGTGTTCCTGAAGGAATTTTAAGCATTACCTGTCCGTGAACTGTAGGTACTTCAATTTGACAACCAAGCGCTG
>JAOZNZ010000869.1 GCA_029933535.1 bacterium
CCTCTTTTTTTAATCATATCATAGATATTATTTTTGTAATTCCAAAGTTCAACATCAATAGAAGCATTATTATTTTCTTCAAGAAATTCAGTAGTATCAATTGCATCATTCAAGCCATAAACATAAAAATTGTAAGTTCCGGAATACGGGATTGCATTCCGCCATGTCCAGACAGCAGATTCCCCTGTTTTTCTTGTGTAGCAAAGTGGAGTTTTAAAACCAGGGCCAATAGAGAATTTATCTCCTTTTTTTGGCTTTAAAGCTTTTCTTTCAGGCGCTGATCGAGGAATAAATTTAGAATCTTCCCGTACAAGACTAATCGTATTTTTAGAATTATCGATGATAGGATATTTTTCACCGCGAAGCTTTCCTGTAAGAAAGCGAATAGTATGTCCAGCCCATTTATTCAGTTCCCATTTTCCATTTTTAGCTATTATTGACCTTAAAGATGATTTTGCAACTTCATCATAAGCTTCTTTCCAACCGACTCTTGTTACATCACCAAGACAGGATTCCAGACGAATATGTGACGCGCACATATATTTTGAAAGCGCGCTGAGAGCATTAGCGCCTTTAGAAAGATCGCCGCTGCCTCCCAGCCGTTCGAAGTCGTTTCCGGTTGAAACATTACGACCTTCACCGATGCTGCAAAACGGTCCGTTTTTGATAAAGAATTTATCGTTAAGATGTGATTGCATAGCACTATTAAGCGCTTCGGTTTCAGTTCCACCGATAGAAGGGGTAGTCCTTTTAACCCAAGTAGTTTTTGTCGGGTCAATTTTTTCTGTGCTGACATTAAATTCCTCAAGATCCACTTGGCCGTAGTCAACAGTTCGGGCGCAAACCTGGTCGTATTCATTTTTCAGAGTTAAGGAGACAATACCACCGCCGTGCAGCAGCCCAAGCACCATAATAGATTTTCCGACTTGCTCTCTAAAATCTGCGTCAGTTCCTATCATATCTAAAGCGAGTTCATTAGGAGCCAGATTTTGTATTTCTCTTCCAAAGTAATCGAAGAAGAGAACCGGCGCGAAGATATTATTCCATGAATTAGCATTATCTTCATTTTCTTTATCGATAAATTTAATTGTTTCGCCTCTGAAAGTGTCTTTATCAAGATCTCTTTCATCCACAGTAATTAACTCACCAACAGCATAAACTGATCTGACTTTTTTGATTTTGTAAGAAACACCCCAGTTCTGTTCATCCATTTGAAAAACAGGTATTTCTTCATTAGCTGCTGAACCCCATTGGTTATCTTGATTTCCGTACCAGCTATCAAATAAATCAGTATCATTAACGAGATAGAAATGTCCTTGCGGCTGAACAACGGGATTATCATCAATAATTCTTTGGCGAAGTGTTCTATCATAATATGCTGTACTCCGTATTTTTCCTATTTGAGTTGCAAGACTGCCTGTATTACAAATAACCCTCCAGTTTGCGAGAGAAATAGGTGACGCGGAGGCATTATACATTTCAACGGTTTCCGGAGCGAGGATTCTAAAATATCCCAGCCATTGTCGCATATTTGCTTCTCTGCTGATATTTTCTGAAGATGTCAACATAACTTTCATCCAGCCGTCAACTCCTGTCTGTATTGGTTCATTGTCATTATAAGCCCAATATTTATTAAAATCATC
>JAOZNZ010000870.1 GCA_029933535.1 bacterium
ATTTTTCTTCATTGAACCATTTAGTGTTATTTATAGTCCGCCATTTTAATTTAAGTGACAATCCACTATTTTCATCGTTTTTCCGATATGGCATTTGAAGTTCACGTTCAGTAAGTTCTATCAGGAAGACAGGTTTTTTAGAGCGATTATAAATGACGCCGGAAAAAATTATAATATTCACGATAAAAATCAAACTAAATCCTAATATATATATGAGCTTTTTCATTATAACACCACCTTAATATTTTTTCGTGATTCTGAGCGGAACTGTTTGAAAATTATTAACGCCAATATCGCCGTAAGGCCTATGATCATGAAAAACAAATATTTCGGCATCCATTCCCACCACCAATCATAAAACTTGGAATATAAGAAAATAACAAAGAAAACACTTCCAATATTTGCAATAGCCGGCAAACTTTTCCGAATTCCATACCAGACAGCTCCAACACTGAAAATAAATCCTGCTAGCAGGTAAATTCCTTCAATTGATTCATTACTCAGATTGAAATAACTTGATTCTCCCCAATGAGACATAATAAATAAAGATATAAAAAATAATATCGCGGAAAAAATTCTGTAAGCTGAATCAAAACCCGAGAATTTTTTATGGGAAATAAAAGTCGGAATTAAAAATAAAATTATTGCTGCAGGCAAAAAAGTTTCGGGACGCATTCCAAAATTAAGCCAATAAATTCCTGTCCAGGATGCCGCCTGAGTAGATATAAAACATGAAATTCCTATCAAACCAATAATAAGAAGAAGCCGTGCATCTGAAACATAAGCCAGCAATAAAGCGAATATTCCCAAAACAAGAAAAATATTTTGAGACGGAATAATATTAAAAATCTGCCCGAGCATAATAATATTTAGCGTAAAACATGCATAAGTTATTAGTCCAAGTAATTTTGAAAAATAACCCGTTGAGTCACGATATGCGATAAACATTGTTCCCGCCAGAGCTATAAAAGGGGCAGTTACTAAAATTAAGACCTGAATTGTTGTTGAATATCCGCCCCAGAACTGATAAAAGAAGAAAAACACGCTGGATGCGAGTGCCACAGCTCCAAGAAAGGAAGCTATTTTCATTCCGAAGCTAAATTGTTTTTCGCGTTTATTTGAATCAATATCAAAAGCAGTTGACAATTGGGTAATAAGATTTTCATGATATTCAGCAATGGAATTTTGTTGGTTTTCATCAAATGAAACTATATTTTCTTTTTCGATAAGTTCTAATTCCGCTTGAAAACTTCTGATTTGATCTACTCTTGATTGGGCATCAGTTTTAGACAAAGTTGTTATAGTTTGTTTTTTCATTTTATTAACCTGCTTTTAGAATTAGATTATCTTTTTCAAAAATGCGAATTTTACGATCAAAATCCCTCGTTATATTCTATTTTAACTTTTTTTAACCTTTATGTAAAGATAGATTAATGTCTTTCTAAAATAAGTAAAGCATATACAATGCCAAAATATAACTTACCTTTATAAGCCATGATAGAAATTTACATTCTTTTTAATAGACAAATAATGTACTTCTTATGTACAATTTTTCCGCGAAAAATTCTTTGTTCTATTTCGCTACTGTCCAAAATAAAATTATTTTGAAAAAAGAATAAGGTTTCAAGGTGGTTTTAGTAGC